>CAZLII010000570.1:0-2612 GCA_964559065.1 uncultured Nitrospirales bacterium
CCTCATGCTGGTCTTGCTGCGGTGGCTCAGCGCCCTATCCGCCCGATGGGCGGCGCCTGCCGGCCTGATTATCGGCTGCTACGCCATCATGCGGCCCAACATCCTCTTGTTCGGCCCGGTGCTCGCCGCATGGATGCTGTATGTCGCCTGGCGGCGACGGCAATTGCGGCGCGCGGCAAGCAGTTGGCTCGCACTGGCGTTGTTGACCGCCGCGCCCATCCTTCCGGTCACAGTGCGCAATTATGTGGTGTCCGGTGAATTCGTTCCCATTTCCACTTATTTCGGGCAGAATTTCCTCATCGGCAATGGAGAGGATTCCAACGGCTACACCTCCTGGACGCCCTACCTGCAGGAATTGGAAGGCACGGGGAACTGGTCGGTGTGGGTGTACAACAATGTGGTGCGCGGCCTGGGCAGGGAGGTGGGCAATGAAAACCTGACCCACTCCGAGGCGTCGAGCATCTTCTTCTGGAAAACCGTGGATTTCATTCGCGACAACAAGATGCGCACGCTGAAACTGACGCTTCGAAAAGCCGCATACTTCTGGCATCCGCTGGAGATTACGGAGAACAAAGTCGTCCAACACGAAAAATGGTTCTATGCCCCGCTGAAATATCTTCCGGGTTTTCCCTGGGCCATGGCGTTGTTTCTGGGCGGCAGCATGCTTCTCGCGTGGGACTGGCGGCGCGGCCGCCTGCGGGGGCATTCATCATTGGATGAAACAACGCTCAATCGCCTCATATTCATCATCTTCGCGTTTGTGTTCACCTATTTCGCCTCCTTTATTCCATTTTTCGTCAATGCCCGATCAAGGGTTCCTTTATATGGGGTGATGCTCCTGATTGGCGCGTATGGTGTGAAGCGGATCTGGGATTTTGCCGTTGCCCGGCAATACGGCCGGATGGCGGCGGGGGCGGCGCTTTTTGGCGGAATGCTCCTGATTTCCTCGGTGGCTCTGACACCCTATACGCCAGACCATGACCGCTGGCATTATGACCGCGCCGATTCGTATTTGCGGGAAGGCAAAGTGGAAGAAGCGATTGCAGAGGCGCGGGCGATGATGGCGCTGCCGGAACGGCCGATGTATTACATGCCGCACCGCCTGGGCGTGGCGTTTGTGCGATTGGGCCGCTACGAAGAAGCGGTCCCGTTGCTGCGCGCGGCGCTCAGTCCAGACCCGGCGGAACAGGACCCCCGATACCGGCAGGATGTGTACTATCTTCTGGGCGTGGCACTGGCCGGCACGGATCGGTACGAGGAGGCCGTGGAAGCCTATGAAGCGGCGCTGTGGCTGAATCCGGATGACGCGCGTACGTACAATAATCTGGGGGTGATCCGCGAGAAGCAGGGCGACCTCGCTGCGGCGGAACGTCACTATCGCGAGGCGGTCCGGTCTTCGCGGGAGTTTTCCCTGGCCTACAGTAATCTTGGGGACCTGCTGGGGCGCATGGACCGTCTGGACGAGGCGATCGCGCATTTGCAGCGCGCGGCGGAACTGGCGCCGGACAACGCGGATTACCACTACAACCTGGCGCGGCATCTGGCGATGGCGGGTCGCAACGAAGAGGCTGCCGCGCACTACGAAACCGCTATTGAACTTCGACCGGAAGACCCGCGCCCCTACAACAACCTCGGCTGGATGGCGCAGGAGGCGGGAGATGTTGCCGAGGCGGAGCGGCGATACCGGCAGGCGGTCGCGGCGAACCCGGTCTTCGCCCTGGGATGGATTAACCTTTTGAAACTCCTGGTGCAGGACAACCGCCTGGCCGACGCCGTGGCCGCATGTGATATGGCGGTCACTGCGGACCCGCGCAATCGGATACTAAGACTTTCGCTCGCAGAAATCCTGGCCAAGCACGAACACCAGGATGAAGCCATTGCGGAATATCGCAAGGCATTGGCAGCGGAACCTGGTAACCCAGTGATCATGAATAATCTCGCCATTCTCCTGGTCGCCGCAGAACAATGGGGAGAAGCGGAAGCCCTTTATCGGCAGGCTATCGCCATTGAACCGGAATATGCGCCGGCGCATTGCAACCTGGGCGTGCTGCTTCAGGAACAGGGGCGTCTGGAAGAGGCGATGCAGCATTTCCGTGCGGCGCTTGCAGCGGACCCCGGCAATGAATTCGCGAAAAAACGGCTGGCGGCCATACAAGCGGCGGCGCAGTAAACGCCCCCCGGAATGCCCGGCCTTTTTTCCCGCCCTGATTTTGTTAATGAAAAAAACACACACTTCTGCTACATTATTAATGCCGGAAGAAAGTGTGTTTCCGGGCGCGTGAGGAAAGCAAGGAGGTAGAAGCATGGTAGAGGCATCAAGATCAAGTTGTATCAATCATCCCGGCGTGGAAGCGACGGTGCGCTGCAAACAATGCGGCACGCCGGTGTGCGACACGTGCGTGGAATCCGGCCCGACGGGACGTTTTTGTTCCCCGGCGTGCCGGCAAAAGCATGAGGCATTCATGCAGCGCGCGCAGCAGATGGACGGGCGCGCGCGGTCCGGCGTTTTTATCAAACTGCGCGGACTGATTGGCTCCATCATCATTATTCTTGTCGTGCTCTTGGTGATCGGCGTTGCGGCGACGCTGTTCCCCATCCCCATTCTGTCGGAT
>CAZLII010000570.1:2622-3438 GCA_964559065.1 uncultured Nitrospirales bacterium
ATCTGGTCTTTCAACTGCGGGGCATGCTGAACATATAGGAGGTGGACATGGATCTCAGTGGATTGAAATGGCCTGCAATCATTCTGGTGGTTATCGGTGTCATCTGGCTGCTGTCCAGCGGCGGGGTATCTTGGATGGAGCAGAATTTCACCAAGGCCACACCGGGCGTGGACGCGGCGCGTGACAAGACCGATGAGGCGGGGTTGACGCGCCTGGGCGGCTATCTTCTAACCTTGTGGCGTTATGAACACGCGGCGCAGGTGATGGAGGCCGCTATTGCGCGTTATGGAATGAACGGCCCCAACTACTGGTATAACCACTATCGTCTCGTGAAATGTTACGAGAAGATGGGGGATTACCAGCGCGCGTACAACGTGCTGATGCAGTTGGTCGCCGCATCGGCCCACCAATACGACAAGCGGGTGCCGGAAAACGACAACCTGAGCCTGCGGGCCTCGAAACTCAAGGAACTGCACGAACTACGGTGAGCGTCCGAGCGGCAATCGTGACGGGGCGGATTCCCGTGCTGGAGTGCCTGCGGAGCGGGAAACGCGCCGCGCGGCGGCTGCTCGTGTTGCAGGGTGCGCGCGAACTTGACGCCATTCTTGACGCTGCAAAAGCAATCCCCGTAGAGGTCTGCCCGCGTGAGGCGATTGATCGCCTTGCGGGCGGGACAACCCACCAAGGCGTGGTGCTTGAGGCGGACCCCTTGCCTGTTCTGGAATTGGATGCTTGGCTGCGCCGGGATTGGGACGACAACGCCGTGGCGGTGGTGCTGGACGGCATTGAGGACCCGCAGAACTTCGGCGGCATTAT
>CAZLII010000571.1:0-3435 GCA_964559065.1 uncultured Nitrospirales bacterium
CCGTTAAGCAGTTCCAGCGTGAACTCGGCAGTGTTGTAGTCGTCTTCCCAGAGCCAGCACTCCAGCGCCCAGGGCGGCGTGATGGGCGGTCGCGTGTGCCGCTGCGCGTTGAACGGCATGCCCCACAAAGGCAGCACAATATAAAAGTAAAGAAGGATGACCAGAAAGACCAATACGCCCGCCAAAATGAAAAGCGCCCGCCGCAACCAGGTCTTCCACCTGCTGCGCCCCTGCCGATTTCCAACAGCCATGCTTCCGACTCCCATAG
Organism: uncultured Nitrospirales bacterium; assembly: GCA_964559065.1. Lineage (GTDB taxonomy): Bacteria > Hydrogenedentota > Hydrogenedentia > Hydrogenedentales > CAILVY01 > CALEDJ01. The sequence goes on from CAZLII010000571.1 coordinate 269, forward strand.
CATTTGTGTCATGCCATCCCCGGCGTCTATCGTACCTGCTGCGCAGACCAATTGTCACATAAAACCCCCTCCCATGCTTGCCCTGGCCCCAGACGACGCCCGGAGCCGCACGATGGATCAGAATACAAGGCCGCTGATGGATGTGTTCCGCGACCCGCCCAGAAAATACACCCTCATGCCGTTCTGGTTCCTGAACGACGACCTGGACGAGGCGGAATTGCGCCGGCAAATGGATGACTTCGCCGAGCACGGCGTTTACGGGTTCATCCCACACGCCCGCATCGGACTTGCGGAGCATATCGGTTTCATGTCGGAGCGCTGGCTGCACTTTATCAAGGTCTGCGTGGACTATGCGGCCCAAAAAGACATGCTGGTCATTCTCTACGACGAGGGCATGTATCCTTCCGGGTCCTGCGCCGGCCAGGTCGTGGCCGCCAATCCCCGCCATGCCACCCGCTGCCTCTTGCGCGTGCCCGCCGGACGCGAATCGCTGGAGGACGATGACGAGATCATCGCGCGCGACGACCGTTTCGTCTATGTCCACACGCGCTCCCTGGGAACGATTCGCGGGGTGCATTACGGGCAGGATGACCGGGAACCCGGCGCGCCGCCTTCCGGCGACATCCTCAACCCGAAGGCCGTGGCCAGTTTCCTGCATCTTGTCAATGACCGCCACTATGAGGCACTCAAGGAACATTTCGGCAAGACAGTTGTCGCGATTTTCACCGATGAGCCGGACGTGCTCGGGCGCGGCCATCGCAAAGACGCCCGCCCCTGGACCTGGGATTTCGAAGACTATCTGGAAACGCGCCTCGGCTATGATTTCCGCCCCTGGCTGCACACCCTTTGGGACAACGACGCGCCGGAAGCCGAACGCCGCCGCAAGGATTTCTATCTCACCGTGAACGCGCGACTGGAAGAAGTCTATTACAAACCCTATCGCGACTGGTGCGACGCCCACGGCGTCGCCCTCACCGGACACCCCGCCGGGCCGATGGATATCGGAACACTCAAGTATTTCCATGTTCCCGGCCAAGACGTGGTCTGGAGGTACTTGGAACCCTTCCAAGACAAATCGCTCGAAGGTCCGCAGTCCACCATGGGGAAATGCTCCGCGTCGGCGCAAGTGCACTACGGACGCGCCCGGAATCTCAACGAATGTTTCGGCGCATATGGCTGGGAATTCACCTACGAGGAAATGCGCTGGCTGAGCAACTGGCTCTTCGCGCGCGGCGTCAACATGCTCGCGCCGCACGCCTTCTACTATTCCATCCGGGGCAAGCGCCGCGATGAGCGCCCCCCGGATGTCGGCCCGAACAACGTCTGGTGGGACCAGTACAAAACCTATGCCGACTACTGCCGGCGGGTCTGCTGGCTCCTGGCCGAAGGCCAACAGGTCTGTCGCATCGCCATCCTTGGCGGGCCGACCTGGCTGCCCTGGCGCGCCGCGCGCGTCTGCTACGAACGCCAGCGCGATTTTAACTACCTCGATACCGATACGCTTTTCGAGCGCGCCGAAGTCACCCCGGACGCCATCACCGTCGCCGCCATGCGCTATGAAGCCCTCATCATTGACGGGACCGAGGCCGTGCGTCCCGAAGTGTTGACCCGCCTCCAGCCCTTCCTCGACGCAGGCCGCGTCATTGCCTACGGCGAACCCATCCCCGGCGTGGCGATGCTGGCGGGCAATCCCGACCAACTTGTCGCCGCACTCGACGCAATCACCCCGCCCGACGTAAAACTCGACCCCCCAAATCCCGACATCCGCTACCATCACGTCCGCCACGCCGACGCCGACCTTTACTTCTTCGCCAACGAAGGCCCAAAGCCCGTGGATGCCGCGCTTGCGATTGCCGCGCGCGGTCCCCGCGCCTGGTGGGACCCAGAAACCGGCGGTCCCATCCCTGATGCAGATCCCGCGCGCATCCAACTCGATCCGTTCAAGGCCCTGGTCCTATATGTGGCGGATTACTGATCCTCAAGTTGCATTGCGCTTTTGCCGATGAGATAATATAGGCAGAGTGACGTGAGTAGACCGTGGGAGTGTTGGCGATGAGCGACGTGCTTATCCTCCAACGAACAACCTTGTGCCATGTATTCTGCGAATGCGGCTATGTGGGCCGCTTCCCGGCGGCGCCGGAGATGTGCCCCATCTGCGGCGGCGCGTGGGATGCGCCGCGCGTGGAGCGCCTCCAACCCCGGCGCGATGATGGCATAAGGCTCGAAAATACCGCTGTTCCCGATCCGGCGTGACCGCCTCGCATTCGCCGGGCTGCAAGGCGAATTCAGGTATCCTGCCGCTGAACGGGCAAAGCATGCGCCATGCGCCGCCGCGCCCGGCGACCGCCTTGACAAGTCACAACGGCGAATCCATAATGACGACCAAAATGAAGGATAGGCTATGTCTTTGGCAGAACGTATTATTATTGATTCATCCATTTTGGATGGAAAGCCCGTCATAAAAGGCACGCGGCTTTCGGTCGAATTTGTTGTGGGGCTTCTGGCGCAGGGGTGGTCTGAGACGGATATACTGCGCAACTATCCAGGCATTTCACAGGGAGACATCCAGGCGTGCCTGATCTATGCGCATAACCTTCTTCAAAGCGAACGCATCTATCCTGTCGGAACATAACCATGCGTTTGCAGGCCAATCAGAACATTCCCCTGGCGGTGGTTGAAGCGCTCCGAAGCAAGGGACATGATGTTGCCTGGGTGCATGAAGATATGCCCGGCGCCGAAGATGCTCTCGTTCTTGATCAAGCACAACAGACTCAGAGAATCGTACTAACCTTCGACAAGGACTTCGGTGAACTGGCTGTGCGAAAACGACTTCCGGCAACGTGCGGTCTTATACTGCTTCGATTTTGTGCAGCCTCGCCTGCTGATTTGGCTTCACAGGTGGTTGACCTTCTTGAAAGCGGGCGCAATTGGCAGGGGCACTTTTCGGTTATTGACAAGAATCATATTCGGATGATTCCCTTGCCTTTGGAATAATCCTTCGCCGCCGAAGAGTTCTGATGGCACACCGCCATAATACCCGTCATTGCGAGTCCCGCACCGCCTTCGGCGGTGCGGGACTCGCAATGACAGCGTTACGAGCAATCATCACTTCAACCGGCTAAAATGTCACAAATGCGTTGGTTCATTCAGCCAAATTGTTGCCAGAA
>CAZLII010000572.1:0-3431 GCA_964559065.1 uncultured Nitrospirales bacterium
CTCGACACCAGTACCGAGCAAATGCCGCACACCAGTGTTGCGAAGCATATGGTGTAAAGGGGGCCATCACGCCGCATACCGCGCCACCCTCCGTTTGATGTTCGCTTGAACCACAAAATAGTCAATCAGCGGGGCGAATACGTTCATCAGCAGAATCGCCAGCATCACCGTCTCCGGGTACGCCGGATTCACCACCCGCATCAGCACGATCAGGAAACCGATCAACAACCCGTAAATCCACCGGCCGATGTCGGTGAAGGCCGATGAGACCGGGTCGGTCGCCATGAAGACTGTCCCAAAGGCGAAGCCGCCCAGCACCAGGTGCCAGTGCACGGGAATCTGAAACGCGGGGTTGCTTTGCGAACCGATGAGATTCAGCCCAATCGCGGTGACAATCGCGCCGATGCAGACCCCGGCCATCGTGCGCCATGACGCGATGCCGGTGAGAATCAGCACCGCCGCGCCAAAGAGACATGCCAGCGCCGAGGTCTCGCCCATGGACCCCGCCTCAAACCCAATGAACGACTGCCACCAACTCACTTGGGACAGCGCTTCCATGCCGTTGTCCTTCGCCATCGCCAGCAACGTCGCACCGCTGTAGCCGTCCACCGCCGTCCACACCTTGTCGCCGCTGATCTGCGCCGGGTAGCCGAAATACAGGAAAGCCCGCGCCGTCAGCGCCGGGTTCAGGATGTTCATGCCGACCCCGCCGAAAATTTCCTTGCCGATCACCACGCCGAAACTGATGCCCAAGGCGACCTGCCACAGCGGAATCGTCGGCGGCAGCGTCAGGGGGAACAGGAGGCTGGTCACCAGGAAGCCTTCGTTGATCTCGTGTCTGCGCACCACGGCGAAGAGCACTTCCCAGAAGCCGCCCGCCGCCAGGGTCATGATGTATACGGGGAAGAAATAGAGCGCGCCGTGAATCATGCACGCGAGAATGCTGTTTGGATTGTAGCCGACACCCAGCATCCCCATCAGCGCGTGCCGCCATCCGCTCTGCTCCGCGTCGCCCAGCGCCGCCAGCGCCGCGTTCGCCTGATAACCCGTGTTGTACAACGCCATCAGCACGCAGGGGGTCAGCGCCACCACCACGGTGATCATCAGCCGCTTCAGGTCCAGCGCGTCCCGCGCATGCGCCGCCGTCTTCGTCACCGTGCCGGACGTGTACATGAAGGTGTCAGTGGCTTCCCAGACCGGGTAGAGCCGCTCCAGTTTCCCGCCCTTCTCGAAGATTTTCGCCTGCTTGTCCAGTATGTTTCGTAGCGCTTTCATAGGCCCTTGCTTTTCGCGTCGCCGGCCGGTCGCCGCTGCGCCCTATTCCCACAAACACCCGCCGGTCGCCGGGTCATCCTTCCTTCTCGATGATGGTCAGATTCCGCCGGAGAATCGGTCCGTAATCGAACTTGCACGGGCACACGAAAGTGCACAGTGCCAGGTCTTCCTCTTCCAGTTCGAGGCAGCCCAACTGCTCGGCGCGCTCAATGTCTTCCATGATCAACGCGCGCAGCAGAAAGGTCGGCATGATATCCATCGGCATCACGCGCTCATATAGGCCAATCGGTACCATCGCCCGGTGGCCGCCATTCAATGACGTGGTAAGCGCGAATTTCTTTTTACCCCGTTGCAACGCGGACGCGAACGCATTGACGATGCTGAACTGGTCTTTGCCCGGCGCCAACCAGCCCAGGAACTGCCTTTCACGCCCTTCGCGCAGCGCGCTCACCTGCTGGTGGTAGCGGCCCAGATACCCGTGAATCTCGCCCATCGCCGTGCGCCCCGACAAGACAGACCCTGAAATGACCCGCTGCTCGCCCGCTTCCATCTCGCCATCCGTAAGATCATCCACGCTCGCGCCCAGGCGCGTGCGCAGCAGGCGCGGCCGCTTCACGCCAGGCCCTGCCAGAGACACCACACGCCGCACATCCAGACGTCCCGTCAAGAACAGCGCGCCGAAAGTCAGAATATCCTGGATGCCGATGTACCAGACGGTTTTGTTGCGGTGCACGGGGTCCAGCATGTGAATATGCACGCCGACCGTGCCGCTTGGATGCGGCCCGGAGAATTCCTCGACCTCAATCCCGATATTCGGCGGCGGCGCCACCTTCGATCCCGCAGCGCGGCAGAAATAGACCTTGCCGTCCGTCAACTTCGACACCGCCAACGCACCCGCCGCCAAATCGCCCTCGCGTCCCGCGACGATGTTCTCGATGGCAGGCGCATGCGGGTTGGTGTCCATCGCGTTGATGAATATCGCATGCGGCTTGCTGTCCGGGGCGGGCACCCGGCCAAAGGGACGTGTGCGCAGCGCTGTCCACAACCCCGATTCCACCAGCAATCCCACGGCCTGGTCCCACGTCAACAGCGCAAGGTCCTTGCCGGTGTATTGCGTGAAGGCGATTTCTTCCTCCTCAGACGCCAGATCAATCACGACCGACTGCAGGGCGCGGCGCTCCCCGCGATTAATGGTCACCACGCCCGCCCCCGGCGCCGTGTACAAGACCCCCGGCGTCTTCTTGTCCTCGAAAAGTGTCTGGCCACGCTTCACCGCCTCTCCCGTCTTCACGAAAAAGGTCGGTCGCATGCCCACGTAATCTTCGGCGATCAACGCGACGCGATGCACGGGCCGCGCATCTTCCACCACCTGCTGCGGCTCCCCCGTAATCGGCAGGTCAAGCCCTTTCTTGATCACATGCAAGCCCATGGAGACTCCCAATTCCCTGCAGGACGCTTTCGCGTCACGTTACGCGAGCATGCTCTTACCTAACGTTCGTTAAGAGGAAAATAACATGAAGAACAACAAAACGGGTGCAATTGTACACATTGACGCGCCCCGGATCAAGCGCAATGTCACCATGCCGCGCATCGCACACGTAGGCCGCCTCCAATAATTCAAACTATGTTGATTCTATTACAGATGATTGTGAAATGCGCCGGAATTGCAGCAATTACCCCTCCTCGTGCCCAATACAATTTGGGAACGAGGGGGGGCAAAGGGCTAGAATCTACGAACTTTCTTGTCAGCAGCGCAACGTTGTCATTTCGAGCGCAACGTTGTCATTTCGAGCGCAGCGTTGTCATTTCGAGCGCAGCGTTGTCATTTCGAGCGCAGCGAGAAATCTTATGCACAGGCCAAGATTTCTCGGTCGCTTATGCTCCCTCGAAATGACAGGGGCAGTCAGATGGCCTTTTCCGTCCTATCCCTCCCTTTGTCATTGCTGGTCCCATACCTCCTATGGCGGCGATTCGCATAGGAAAGGGGACGAACTCTCTTAGCAGCGACGCGGCGTGAAGCGCCGCTGAGCGAGGCAATCTTAGGCGTACTGGATATCCAGATTGCCGCGCTACGCTACGCTTCGCTGCTAAGAAAGTACGGCATGCTTTGGCCGATTGAAGTTGAATCCGATGGTTCTTTCATATTCTCCCGCTGC
>CAZLII010000573.1:0-3428 GCA_964559065.1 uncultured Nitrospirales bacterium
ACGCATTCGCCGCATTACAGGCGTTGCCTACATAAAACTGGGGAGCACTGAGCATTGCGACCGAAGTGACAACATTGCGACCGAAGTGACAACATTGCGACCGAAGTGACAACGCTTGCCTTGAAAATTTCCCGCGTTTTCATCGTTTACAGGGGAGGCGAAGCCTTATGGAGGGCTTTCCCTGATCTTTCCCGAAAAACCCTTCCTCTCCATTTCCAGGGGGCTTGCGAGGTCGGTCCTGACTCGTTATAGAACATGAACGCGCGCAACAAGATGGTTGTCTAACGCAAGCCCCGCCGGAACGATTCCGGCGGGGCTGTTCCATGTCTGAATACAAGCCTTGGCGGCATTGTCTAACGCCGCAACGCGCATCACGCGACGCGCTATTCGGAGGCGTTCTCCGCTGGGGCGTCGCTGTTCGTGTTGGCGGGTTGCGCATGAATCAGGCGACTGGCGGGGATCACACAGCGGAAGCCGATGGTGTTTTCGCGCACTTCAGGAAAAAGCCCCTTGCGCGCCGTGCACAGCAGTTCATTCGGCGGCGACTTATAGGATCCGCCGCGGAGCGCGCGGCGCGGCGCGGCGGCGGCGAACTGCGGGTTTTGCCGTTTTGCGGTATAACTCACAAAAGGGTCCAGCATCCATTCATAGACGTTGCCCGCGAGATCGTATATGCCTTCTGGCGTGCCGCCGTCTTCGTGCATCGTCACAACAGAGGGCATGCCAAGATTGTCGTTGAAATTGGCGAGCGTGGCATCCGGCGGCAGATTGCCCCAGGGATATTTCCGGTTTTCGCGGCCGCGCGCGGCGAATTCCCACTGCCCCTCGGTGGGCAGGGTCTTCCCGGCCCAGGCGGCGTAGGCCTTGGCTTCCGCCCAACTCACCCCGGTCACCGGCTGATTCGGGCCATTGTACTGGGGATCATGCCAAAAACGCGGCTCCGGCGCCCCGGTCTCCTCCAGATATTCCTGGTACTGCTTGTTGGTCACCGGGTATGCGTCCATCCAGAACGGCCGCACAAGCACTTCGTGCTCCGGGGCTTCCTCCCGCACTTCATTGTTGCCCATCAAAAAATGGCCCCCCTCCAGAAAGACCATGCCTTTGGTGGACGGGGTTTTCACCATCCCGTCGCTGTCAAAGACCGCGACCGTCTTGCGATAGGATTCCTCGAAGGCGGTTTCCAGCGCGATGCGGAAGTCCTTTGCCGAGGGCCAGCGCTGCTCCTTTTCAACCGCCAAGGCGCGCTCCAGGACGGATATCAGCGAGGGCGACACATCATGCCGCACATCCACGACCTCGACAGGGTCATCCAGCGGCGTGCGCAAGGTGAGCAGTTCGTGCATGAGCAGTCCCACGGCGTAGACGTCTGCGCGCAGGTCCACCTTTTGCCGCTTGCGCTGCTCCGGCGCGGCATAGGCCCAAGTGCCCACCATCCGCGAGGTCTTCTCTTCGTCACCCTCCTGAAAATACTCCTCGTGCGCCGCCTTGGCCAAGCCGAAATCAAGCACCTTCACCCGCTCGTTGGGCATCACCATCACGTTTTCCGGCTTGATGTCGCGGTGGATCACCGTGTGATGGGCATAATCCAGCGCCACAAGAATCTGGCGGAGATAGGTCACCGCGAGGCGCACGGGAATGACGCGGCGCTCATGGCGGTATCGCCGCAACAGCGCGCGCAGGGAGTGCCCCTGCGCAAATTCCATCGAAAGGTAGAGAATCCCCTCGGCAGTCCAACTGACATCATGCACGGCCACGATGTTTTCGTGGCGGAGCCGGCGCGCGATCTGCGCCTCCCGGATGAACAACTGGCGGCCCTGCTCCGTCCGCAGAATGTTCGGATGCAGAAACTTCAGCGCCACCATGTCCTGCACCAGCGTGTCCAGTGCGCGATACACGACCCCCATCCCGCCCTTGCCAATCTGTTCCTTCACCACGTATCGGTCGGCAATGCGGTCGCCCCGTTCATAATTCAGGTTGTCATGACGCGAACGTCCCGCCTCCGATGGAATGATCAGGGGGAGGCCGCAACGAAAACATATCCCCTCGCGCCCCTGCACCTCCGGAGGAACAAATATGCTCAGCCCACACTGTGAACACGTCACTGGTATCATAGGGGGCGATCATACACGGCAAGCCTATGATTTCACAAATGCAACCGGGCGTTTTCCTTGCGCATGGCCGGACCGCTTCGATAGCATGATTGGGGTGGGTATGGGTTTTCTTTTGAGGAGGTGTTCATGATGCAGAAACAAATCAACGGGGCTGTTATCGAGGTGGTTCAGGGCGATATCACCAAGGAAGCCGTGGATGCGATTGTGAACGCGGCGAACGAGAGCCTTCTGGGCGGCGGCGGGGTGGATGGGGCCATCCACCGCGCGGGCGGGCCGGCGATTCTGGCGGAATGCCGCACACTGGGCGGCTGCAAGACCGGCGACGCGAAGATCACGACGGGCGGACGGCTGCCGGCGAAATACGTCATCCACACCGTCGGGCCAAGATACCGCGACGGCACGCGCGGCGAGGCGGAACTGCTGGCGGGTTGTTATCGCCGGAGCCTCGATGTGGCGCTGGAAAACGGGGTGAAAACGGTGGCATTTCCCGCGGTGAGTTGCGGGGTCTATGGCTATCCCATCCCAGAGGCGGCGCGCATCGCGCTCGAAACCGTGAAAGCGTTTCTCGAAACGCACACCGGTATCGAGCGGGTCCGCTTCGTGCTCTTCGGCCCGGACACGTTCAATGCGTTTCGCGCCGCGTTGGAGACTGTATAGCCGCGATTACTCCACGCGGATGACGCGGGATGCGGCATGCTGCGCGCCAAACATGTCGGTGGTGCGCACGTGGAGGGTGTGGTAGCCGGGGCGCAGCCCCGCAGGCAGCGGCGCTTTCCACAGGTGGGTGGATTCTTTGGGCCTGGCCATGCCGCGCCCGACGATGTCCATGAACTCCGCCTGGATTTGGCGGAGCGCAGCATCGTTGGCTTCATCAATATCCTTTAGTGCCACAATTCTCTCGACAAATGCGGTCTGTCGTCCGTAGAGTTTCAGATAATGGGGGTCTTCCGCACGGAAGGGCTGCATTAAGGTCCACGCGCCGCTCTCGCCCACGCGCATCTCCACGCGTGAACGTTCCGAACCCGCGAACACGTTCACGGTCACGTCGGCGAACTCCGTGGTCTGCGCCGGCACGGGGTCCGGGGCGTGGATGCTCATCTGGTGGCCGGCGGAGCGGCCCGCCGCTTTGAACATCACCTGATATCGGTTGTCGTCGAAATGGATAAGGGAATTGCCCTTGGGCGTGCCGTCGGCCATGGGCGACAGCGGGATGCTGAGTTCATCAAAGTTGCCGCTCCACCAGGCGCCACAGGCGGTTGCATGTACCAGGTGGTGATGCGGCTTCGCGCCGCGCCAGTCGTGCGGGGCGCCGAGAAC
>CAZLII010000574.1:0-3426 GCA_964559065.1 uncultured Nitrospirales bacterium
GCAGGTCCCAAGGGTTCGGCTGTTCGCCGATTAAAGTGGCACGCGAGCTGGGTTTAGAACGTCGTGAGACAGTTCGGTCCCTATCCTCTGCGGGCGTAGGAGATTTGAGGGAATCTGCCCCTAGTACGAGAGGACCGGGGTGGACGAACCTCTGGTGATCCGGTTGTCACGCCCGTGGCACCGCCGGGTAGCTAAGTTCGGAAGGGATAAGCGCTGAAAGCATCTAAGCACGAAGCCTCTCCCAAGATGAGATCTCCCGAACCGAAAGGTTCCTCAAGAGCCCTGGTAGAACACCAGGTTGATAGGCTGGAGGTGCAAGCGCGGCAACGCGTTCAGCTGACCAGTACTAATCGCTCGTGCGGCTTGGTCTTATGATCTGATAAGGCCAACCCATTATGGCCGTCCTTCAACGCACCTTGCGCGGCGTTGCACGCCACGCGCCCTTGCATTCACTGTCTCTGATATTTGAAACGCGATCCGCCCGCAACGGCGGACACAAGCCGGTTTTTGCCGGCGGCCATAGCGGCGGGGCCACACCCGTTCCCATTCCGAACACGGTCGTTAAGCCCGCCAGCGCCCATGGTACTGCAAGGGCAACTTTGTGGGAGAGTAGGTCGCCGCCGGCGCGAATGTCACCCCCCGCGGTTTCACACGAAACCGCGGGGGTTTGTGTTTGAGGGAGCAGCAAGGAGCAGCAAGGAGCAGCAAGGAGCAGCAAGGAGCAGCAAGGACAGCAAGGACGGCAAGGACGGCAAGGACGGCAAGGATAGTGAAGACGGCAGGGACGGCAAGGATAGCGAAGACGGCAGGGACAGAAAGAACATACAAAGGACCCAAGGGTGGCAAGGGAGGCGAAAAAACAATTCGTTCTTGCCGCGCAACCTGCTTTTTGATCGTGGGGCTGCGGGCCATTCCGGCTGGCCGTCAGCCCGCGAAGCGCCCGAAACGAAGTGCCGGGTAAATTTGGCCGTGCTGTCCCATTTGTCGTCGTTGTTTTTGTTGTTTTCCCTTTTGTCGTTGCTGCCCCAGTGCTCGTTTGCTGTTCTTTCGGTTCTTTCTGTCCCTGCTGCCTCTTTTGTCCTTGCCGTCCTTGTTGTCCTTGCTGTCCTTTCGTCCCAATATCCTTTGCGGTCTCTCCCGTGGTAGAATTGATACAAAACCGCGCCGGGGACCGGCGCAACGCAAGCAGCCATGAGAAGCAACTTCGCCAAACTATTGAAGCAACTGCGGAAGAATTTCCCGCAGGCCGACCTGGAGATCGTCCGGAAAGCCTATCGCCGGGCGAACGGGGCGCACCAGGGCCAGATGCGCCTGTCCGGGGAACCGTATGTGATGCACAGCATCAAGGTGGCGCAGATTCTGGCGTTCCTGGGGCTGGACCCGGTGACCTGCGCTGCGGGCTTGCTGCATGACGTGCTGGAAGACACGGAAATGACCCGCGAGTCGCTGGCCGCGGAGTTCGGCGAGGAAATCGCGACGCTGGTGGACGGGGTCACGAAAATCAGCGGCCTGAGTTTTCCCAACACGGCGTCGGAGCGCGAAATCACGCAGGCCCAGAACATCCGCAAGATGCTGGTGGCCACGGCGCGCGATGTGCGGGTGATCCTGATCAAATTGGCCGACCGGCTCCACAACGTGCGGACCATTGAATTCCTGCCGACGGAGAAGCGACTGCGCATTGCGCGGGAAACGCTGGACATCCACGCGCCGCTCGCACATCGCCTGGGCATTTCAGAGTGGCGGTGGGAATTGGAAGACCATGCCTTCCGCCAGTTGAAACCGGATGTGTACCGGGAGATCGCCGCGCAGGTGGCGACCCGGCGACGCGAACGCGAGGCGGAACTGAAAAAAACCATCGCGTTCCTCCAGGACCACCTGCAGAAGGCCGAGATTCCCGCACAGGTCATCGGGCGCGCCAAGCATTTCTACAGCATCTACAACAAGATGGTGCAGCAGGGCAAGAGTTTCGAGGAATTGATGGACGTGCAGGGCGTGCGCATCATCACCCAGACCGAGAGCGGCTGCTACAACGCCCTGGGCGTGATCCACAGCCTGTGGACGCCCATGCCGGGACGCCTCAAAGACTACATCGCCATGCCCAAATTGAACATGTATCGCGGCATCCACACCACGGTGATGCGCGAAAACGGACGGCCCATGGAAATCCAAATCCGCTCGGAAGAGATGGACCGCACCGCCCGCGAGGGCGTCGCGGCGCACTGGGTTTACAAGGAGGGGGAAAAGGCCCAGGACAAGAAACTCGAAGAGCAACTCGCCTGGCTCCGCCAGATGTACGAATGGCTCAAGGACACCACCAGCACGGAAGAACTGCTGGACAGTATGCGGCGCGACTTTCGCGAATCGAACATCTATGTGTTCACGCCAAAGGGCGAGGTCAAGGAACTGCCCTCCGGCGCGACCCCCCTCGATTTCGCTTATCTCATCCACTCCCACATCGGCCACCAGTGCATCGGCGCGCGGGTGAACGGGCGCATGGTGCCGCTGCGCTACCACTTGCAGACCGGTGACGTCGTCGAAATCCTCACCTCGAAAAACCAGACGCCGCATCTGAGTTGGATTGACATCGTGGTGACGGGCCGCGCCCGGACCCGCATCCGCCAGCGCCTGCGCGAATTGGGCGAATTGGAGCCGGTGGAAGAGACGCCGCCGAAACCGAAGGAGCACCGGACCCCGCAGCGACCGGTCCATACCCCCATCCGCACCGTACGCCAGGTGGACGACGCAACACGCCATAAACTCATCCGCATCGAAGGCGCGAAGGGGATGGCTGTGCAGTTCGCCAAGTGCTGCGACCCCATGCCCGGCCACGCCGTGCTGGGCTACGTGACCCGGACCCCGGGTATCACGGTGCACCGCGTGGACTGCAAGGGTTTCCGCAAGTCGCCGCGCGACCCCAAGCGCATCGTGGACGCCTCATGGGAAGGCGAGGGCGTCTTCGAGGCGGCCATGCGCGTCACCATCGGACAGCGCCCCAACGGGCTTGTGGACATTGCCGACGCCCTGCGCCCGATGAACATTGAAATCCTCTCCGCGCACTATGCACCGGAGGAGAACGGCAGGAGCGCATTCGATTTCGTGTTCGAGGTGGGCGACCAGCAGATGCTGGAGACCATCGCCCGGACCCTGCGCAGCGTCGCAGGCGTCGCCCAGGTGAAGCAGGTCTCCGTGCGCGAGCGCTCCGCCCGGCGTCTCGCCGAAGCGGGATAAAGCCCGCAATGACAATGCCCCATACTCCAGTATCTGCTAAGAAAGTGCGCCATGTTTTGGCCGATTGAAGTGGATTCCAATGGTTCCTGGTCTCCACCCCCAATCCCCGTCCGACTGGTCCGACCCGTCCGACTGGTCCGACTGGTCCGAATCGCCGGGGTGCTGCCAAGTAGCGGCGCGGGAGCGCCGCGGTGGTGC
>CAZLII010000575.1:0-3423 GCA_964559065.1 uncultured Nitrospirales bacterium
GGCGGGAGAAAGGCAATCAGGGCGATGATGAGGAAGAAGACCGGGATGCACATCATGATTTCGATGAGGCGCTGGGCGATCATGTCCACGAAGCGGCCATAAAAACCCGCGAGCGCGCCGATGATCACGCCGATCACCACCGAAATACCCACTGCGATGAATCCGATGGACATGGAGATGCGCGTGCCCCAGACCATGCGGCTGAGCACGTCGCGGCCGCGGTCGTCGGTGCCGAGCCAGTGTTCGCGGCTCGGTCCCTGGAGGCGGTGGCGCAGGTTGGAGCGCTCCGGGGCGTAGGGCACCGGCGGCATCAGGGCATAGTCGCCCGCGCCGCGCTCCCACGCGCTGAAATCGAAGGACGCCAGATCGCGGTACTTCAGGATGTTCGGCAGGGGATAGTGCCTGCCGTCCTTGATCATGTAAATGGGCCGTTCGCCCGCGAGAAAAGGCGCGAACAGCGCCACGCCCGCCAGAAAGATCAGGATGCCCAGCGCAACGAGGGCGAGACGGCTGCGGCGGAACTGCCGCCACACCAGGCGCCAATAGCCCTGCTTCTGCTTGGTTCTTTCTGTCTGCGCCGTCGTCATTCGAAGCGTATCCTGGGGTCCGCGATTGCGTAGAGAATGTCGGAGAGAATCAGGCCCAGCAGGGTTAGAAGCGCGGAGATCGAGAGGATGCCCATGATCAGCGGGTAATCCCGCGACAGGATCGCCTCGAAGGTCAGCCGCCCCATGCCGGGAATGGAGAAGATGCTTTCAATGATGACACTGCCGCCGATCAGCGACGGCAGAATGGTCCCCAGCAGCGTGATGATGGGGATGAGCGCGTAGCGCATGGCGTACTTCCAGATGACCACGCCTTCGGCATGGCCGTAGGCGCGCGCCGTGCGGATATAGTCCTGGCGGATTTCGTTGATCATGCCGGCGCGCGCGTAGCGCGAGAGGCCGGCCAGCCCGGCGTAGGTCAGGCAGAGCACCGGCAGGAAGAGGTGCCAGGCGCGGTCGAGCAGCCACCAGTGCAGGGGCCATTGGTCCGCGCCGGGACTGTTCATGCCGTAGATCGGGAACCAGTTGAAGTGTTGGCCGCCGCCGAAGAAATACATCAGCAGCATGGCCACCCAGAAACTCGGCAGGCTGTACAGCACGAAAAGGAAGAACGTGACGAGCGTGTCCGTCCACGAGTATTGATAGGTCGCCGAAAAGACGCCGAGCGGGATGGACAGGAGATAGACGATCAGGATGGAGATGACGCTCAGTTGGAGGGTGATCGGGAGCGTTTCCGCGATTTTCGTGATGACCGGCCGGTGGTCCTTGTAGGAATCGCCGAAATCCAGCGTGACCAGCCGTTTCATCCAGAGCGCGTAGCGGATATGCACCGGCTTGTCGAGGCCGTAGAGGCGCTTCATCGCCTCGACGTATTCCGGGGGGATCGTCGCCGCCGCCACGCCGCCGCCTTCGCCCCCGCGCCGCATCCGCTCCAGGAGCGGATTGCCCGGCGCCAGTTGCACCACCAGAAACGTGATGAAACTGATCCCGATGAAGGTTGGGATGATCAGCAGAAATCGCCGTATGAGATACGTCTTCACGAATTACCGCCCAGTTTTTCCATCCTAATGCAGGGTGGGTGCAGCGAAGCGGAACCCACCAAATTATTGATACCGTTGCAGGGATTTGGGCACATACCATTCGCGGGCGTCGAGGCCGAGCGGATAGACGTTCACGTTGTGGAAGCGCTTGTCCACGGCCACGCGGCCCTTCATGCAGAACAGGAAAGTGTAGGGCTGCTCTTCGTGGATGATCTCGCTGAGGCGGTGGTACATGGCGGCGCGTTTCTCGTGGTCGAATTCCCGCCGGGCTTCCTCGATGATGCGGTCCGCCTCTTCGTTCACGAATCCGGGATAGTTCGACCCGGAGCCGGACTGGCTGGAATGCCAGATTTGATAGGGGTCCTGTTCCGGGTCGAGTTGCCAGCCCATGATCATCGCGTCGAAATTGAGGTTGTGCACTGTTTCGATGAAGGTGGCCCATTCCAAAAGGCGGATGTCCATGCGCACACCCGCCTTGACCAGTTCCTCCTTGAAGACCGTTGCGAGCGCCTCAGTTTCCGGTGAACCGGACGGCACGAGGAACTCGAAGCGGAGCGGCGCGCCGTTCTTGTCGCGGATGCCGTCGCCGTCGCTGTCCCGCCATCCGGCTTCCTCCAGCAGGGCGCGCGCGCGCGGCGGATCGAAGGGCCACGGTTCGAGATCGTGGTTGTACTCGATGGAATCCACGAAGAAGCAATTCGTGACCGGTTTGCCGAGGCCGTGGAAGATGGTTTCGAGGATGAGGTCGCGGTCGAGCAGCATGGTCATGGCCTGGCGCACGCGCTTGTCTGCGAACTGCGGACGGCGCATGTTCCAGCCGATGTAGCCGTGGCTGGGCGTATAGTAGGTGAGTTTGTGGAACCTCGCCTCGAATTCAGGGCGCGAGGCCCGTTTGATCCACTGGTCGGGGGTGAGGCCCATCAGGTCGAGTTCACCGCGCTCCAGCACCTGAAGCGCCGCGTTGTCGTCGGTGATGATCTTGTAATGCCGCTTGAGAATATGCGGCTTCCTGCCCCAGTAGCGCTCGTTGCGCAGCAGGATCACCTGCTGGTTCGTGTCCCACCGATCAAACATATACGGTCCCGTACCTACCGGACGGCGGTTGTTGGGGTGGCGGTTGAAATCGCCTTCGCCGAAAATGTGTTTGGGCAGAATTCTCAAGTCCTCGCTGATGGTGATGAGCGTTTTGAAATACGGCTCCTTGCAGACAAATCGGACGGTGTGCGCGTCCACAATTTCGCACCGGTCCACGTTGGCGAAATAGTTGCGCAGGGGCATGGCGTCCGTTTCGGGATTCATCAGGGTGTCGAAGCAGAACTTCACGTCTTCGGCGGTGAAGGGCGTCCCATCGGAAAAGACCACATCCTGCCGCAGATGGAACGTATAGACGAGATGGTCTTCCGATTCTTCCCAAGACGCGGCGAGATTCGGCTTCATTTCCCACGTGGCGTTGTCGCGCTTGAGCAAGCCCTCGTAGATCAGGTCGGTGAGGGTCTTGGCCAGCGCGCAGTGGGAGGACAGCAACGGGTTCAGCGTCGCCATTTCATAGGGCAGCCGCGAGACAATCCAGTCGCCGTCCACGGGAATGTCGGCGTCCGGCGCCGCTGCAGGCGCCGGAGGCGACGGCGCGGCGGAATCGCCCGGTCCGCTGCAGCCCGCCAGCAGTCCGCCGGCGACCAGCGCAAAACCGATGAAAACGAACAGGGACGCCCTGAGAAAACAACATCGAAGGCTTTGGACTGCGCAGGCTTGCCTGCGCTTTCCGCCGGGCGGCTTGCCGCCCGGGCGTCCAGGCAAGCCTGGACGCACAAAAGCGGTGGCAAGCCACCGCAGTCCAA
>CAZLII010000576.1:0-3415 GCA_964559065.1 uncultured Nitrospirales bacterium
GGGCTGGGACGGTAGCGCAGGTAATAGGCGACGATGCGGTCGCGCACTTCGGGGTTGATTCGCGCGAGGGGGAGGTATTTCGAGGGCGCGCCGATGTACTCGGGCGACAGGTCGGTCGCGCCGTTGATGCGGCTGATGAGGATGCCGTCGTTGCGCCGCGCCACGCCCTGGGTGACCATGCGCGCGAAGCGCCGCAGGTCTTCGGCGTCGAAGACCTGCCCGGCATCCGCCAGCGCATAGACCATCATCATGGTAAGGCCGCCGTGGGAACTGTCCTCGCCCGGTGGGACGTCCTGCGTCTGTTCCGGCGGCACGGGATCATCCGGCAGCGAATAGGGCCAGTAATACGCTCCGTCGGACAACGTCAGGCGGTTGCGGAAATAGCGTCCCAGCGCAATGGCGCGGTCGCGATGCTGCGCATCGCCGGCAATCTCTCCCGCGCGCCACAGCGCCCAGCCCATCGCGTTGAGGCGGTTCGCGGGCAGCGGGCGGTTCTCCAGCACGTCCTCCTGGTCCAGTCCGAGGTAATGGCCTTCGTCGGGACCGGGGCCGTCGCGCCATTGCCGGTCATGCACGGCGAGCGCCGCCAGCGCGCCCCGGAGAATCTCGTCGTATTCCGCGCCCAACTCGGCCAGGAATGCGGCATCCTCCTTCGCCAGCAGCAGAAACTCCAGGATGGGCGCGGCGATGATGCCCGTGTGCACGGCGAATACGGCGCGGCCGCGCTGGGCGTATTTGTCGCAACCCCAGGCGGGGACGACGCGCCCGGTCCACAGCGCCTTGCCGCGCTTGTCGTCGGTCGCGGCCATGACAGCACGCGCACAGCGCAGGTTGGCGTCGAGGTATTTGCGGTCACCCGTGGCGCGGCGCATTTCGTTGAGCGAAATCATGTAATACGCCAGACCCCAGGCGATGCCGCCATTGTCATTCGAGACATTTTCCAATTGCTTGTCCAGGTATTCTCCGAGGAAGCGTTCGTCATAGCGGGCTGCCGTGGCGTAGTCCCCCAGTGCTGGTGGATTTTCAACGGGTGGATTCTTTTCCAGGAACTTCTCGATGTATGCCTGGTCAGGGTCGGCCGGCGGCGTGGGTGCTTCGGCAAGCGCCGCCGCGCAGAGGAACGCGATGGCCGCGAATGCCGTCCGGGGGATGATGCGTTTCATGGGTGTTTCCCTTTTTTTGTCGGACATGTCCGACTGGTCCGACTGGTCCGACGCAACACCCCCTCAGCGGCCGCTCATTCCCTGTGTTTTTTCATCACGGTGGTTTTGCGGCACCTCGCAATGCGTTGGTCCCAGTCTCCGGCCCAGCCTTCGGCCTTGGCGTCCATACACATTTCCACGACATCCTTGAATCGCCGCTGCTTTTCGCGGATGCCGGCGAGGGTTTCATAGCCGGCGTGGGTGGGCAGGGAGAGGCCGCGCGCGGCAAAGGCTTCTTTGATTTCCGGGGCAAGCGCGATGTGCTGCATGCACGCCTGCGCGGTCAATGGCAGCGCCAGGGGGTCCCCGGCGTGAAGGCCATGGAAATACGCGATGACTTCTTCATAGAGGTAATGCGTGTCGAGGATGTTGCCGAGCGGTGCGCGCGATTGCACTTCCAACTGCACGCGCGCCTGTGTTTCCGGGCTGCTCTCCAGCGCGATATCGTACTGGTAGGCCTCGGCGTCTTCGGCGGGCGTTGCGTCCGGCGGTTCCACCAGCACCACCATGAACGTCCCCCCGCAATAACGGCATTTGCCCGCTTTGCCCAGTTCCTGATCGGAAACCCGCAACATTTTTTCGCAGTGCGGACATGCGAAGTCAATCATTGCTTTGTCTCTGTGCTGCGCGGGCCGCCTCCAACCCGGACGCCGCATCTTGGTCCTGCGACTATGCTACACACCCCGGGGCACGTAAGGCAAGACCGTCGTATTCTGTCCGCAGGAATAGAATCACGGGCCGGGAATCGGCGGGGGCGGATAGAGGGAATAGTAGGCGGCGTAATTGCCGAGCACTTTTTTCACATAGTCGCGCGTTTCACTGAAAGGAATCGCCTCCACGAATTCTTCCATGCCGAGATTGGGGAAGCGCTTGCGCCACTTGTCACAATTGCCGGGACCGGCGTTGTAGGAGGCGAGGGCGAAGATGATGTTGTTGTCGGACCTGCGCAGCATGCGGCGCAGATAGAACGCGCCCATGCGGATGGAGTGGCGCGCGGATTCCAGATTCCCGGCGTAGTCGGCCGGGATGTTGGCGTCCACATCGGCAAGCCACCGCCCCGTGGCGGGCATGATCTGCATGACGCCGGTCGCGCCTGCATGGGAGACGATGCTCGCGCGAAAAGTGCTTTCCTGGCGCGCGACGGCCAGCAGGAGGTAGGGGTCCACTTCGGCTTCGCGGGCCTGGGCGCATATTTCGGGCCAGTACGCGCGCGGAAAGAGCAGCCGGATGCGGTCAAGGGTGGGCCGGCCGTGGCGCAATCCCCAGCCGTGGGCGTTGCCATGGCGTTGGGCCGTGTGGGCGAAGCCCGCCTCGGCAACCAGCCGGTACCAGTGGTCCGCGTCGCGATGGTCGCCCAGTTGCCGGCACAGATGCACGGCCTCCCACTCGCCCTCCTCGAAGCCGTGCAACCCGAAGAAACGCAGCCGCCGGGCGCGCGCGTCCTTTTCAACGTGCGTCGGGAATTCGGGCGGTTCCTCGGGTTTTCCAGGAAAGGGTCGCACAAAGGATTCACCGCCGACCACGCGCAGATTCGCGGGCGTGTCCTCGTCCACTTCCTCACCGGTGATCAGGCGGTCCAGGGCGCGGTGCGCATGGTAGTCGCCGATGGCGTCGTGGGCCGCATAGACATAGTAGAGGCGGGCGGTCCGCAAATCGCCTGCGGCTTCGCGGATACGCCCCGCCAGGTAATAGCCCTGTGCACGGGCCGTGCTGTCCGGATAGCGTTTGCCCAAGTCAAGGAATGCCGCCTCCGCTTCGCGGCGCTGGCCGGATTGATAATGCCGCCAGCCGATCTGGAACAGCGCGTCGGGCGCGCGCGGATGCGCGGGGCAATCGCGCGCGAGGCGTTCGTAAAGCGCCAGGGCGGCGTCGTGGCGCCCCTCATCGCGCTGGTAGTTCGCCAGCCACCACAGGGCGTCGCCCGCCTCGCGGGTCGTGGGATAGCGCCGGACCAGCACATCGCAGAACGATTCGGCGCGCCCGAAGCGCCGGTTCGCGGCATGGACGCGCATCGCGTAGGTGAGCAACAGCGGCGTCCACGGGTCATCCGGATTCGCCTCGGCGAGTTTCAGGCTCAATTCGCGCTGATCGGCAAGGGGAGCCTTGTCATCGAGCAAGCGGGGCACGATCAGCAACACCGGCAGTTCCACACCTTCCGGCCCCCGAAGCGATACGACGATCTGTTGCAGCGCTTCGGCGGCTTCCCGGTAAGC
>CAZLII010000577.1:0-3411 GCA_964559065.1 uncultured Nitrospirales bacterium
GGGCTGATGGAGTTCCGCGGTGAGGTCGTCAATTCTCCGGAAAGTCATCGGCGCGACGCGCGGCTCGAAGAAGACCTCGCGGTTTTCGGAAACCGGCGCGGCGTCAAAGTAGTGTTCGAGATTCAGCCCGGCGTAATGGGGGACAAAAACGTTCCGCGCGCTGCCGGGGATGGTCAATTCGAACACGCCGTTGTATCCGGCGCGGTGAACGCCCATTGCCGTGTTGTCACCGATAACGCAGCGCAATGCTTCGGTGGAGAAGATGTCGTAATTGACATCGGCGGCGGACTGCAAACCGATGGATGCTACAAACGCCGCAGCGAAAGAAACCATGACTCTTCCTTTCTCAGGCAACCGTTGGGTCCGGCCCGCAGTATTCCGGCGCGTATCAGGACGAATCGCCGCCGGCGCGGTCCGACCCCCGTGAAATGCGTGAGCAACAAACATTGCACCATATTCGGGCCATCATTTTCACGCCCGCAAATCGTCGTTGGAAATATTCGCGCGCGGCGGCGTTGAATGTGGTCGGCGTGGGAACGATGACGCCGCTGGCGAGCCAGATTTCGCAACACAACGGCGCAATGAGTGCGGCCAGAAGTCTTAACTTCAAGGTGGGGAAACGCAATACAAGCAGGTCGAATCGTTGTCCGCGCAGAACCTCGATCATATGAAAAAAGGCGCCCTTAATCAACAACCGCAGGGGGGACAATTCCACTTCTACGATTTCATCCACGATGTTGCGCGCCGGAAACTGTGCAGCGGCGCGTGGCGAGAGAACGGCCACAAGATGGGCGTCAGGATGGCGTCGGCGCGCGCCTTTGAGCAGCAGGGCGGCGTCCTGCGTTTCATTGAACAATATGCCGATGCGTTCTGCGTCGCTCATCGGAGCACCTCTTCGAGCAGGGGCGGGTAATGATGTTGGATGACCTGTTTCCAGTCATAGACCTCCTCGACGCGCTTGCGGCCCGCATCGCCCATGCGGCGGCGCAGCGCAGGGTCATTGAGCAGGATACGCAAATACGTCGCCAAATCCTTTGCGTTGCGTCGCTTGAAAACATAACCGGTTTCACCCGGAATGACGATTTCCTGCAATCCACCGACATCCGACACCACACAGGGGCGGCCCGTCGCCATGGCCTCCACGGCCACCAATCCGAACGGCTCTTCCCACGTAGAGGGCGTGACGCAGATATCCGAGGTTTGATAGAACTTCATGATTTGTTTGAAGTCATGCCAGCCCAGCGCTTTGAACCAGGGGCAATGGTAGGGGTCGTCCGGCAGGGTGGCCCATATCTCAAAATCCTGCCGTTCGCGCCACAGCAGTTTTCCGGCGTCCAGCAGGGTTTTCAGTCCCTTGGTGGGATCATCGGCACGGCCCGACATGAAAATGACGGTGCGTCCGCCCCGGCCTTCTTCGGGCAGCGGCGCATAATCAAAGTCTTCAAAATGAACCCCGCCGCCAATCACATGCACGCGATCCGTGATTCCCGCAAGCAATCGTTTTGTAAAGTAATTGTAAACGATGATCGCCTTGTAGGATCGCAGTGACGCGATCATGTCAGCATGATATTGGGGCGACCATGCGCGGGTCCGTTCGTATTCCAGCGTGTAACCGGCGACCAGCCCCGTGAGAAAATCTTTTCTCAAGGTGTTTGCGGTGCAGCGGCGACATGTGTTCGGCGTATGGAGATAGTTCTTGGGACATGTCTTGTCTTTCCAGAAAAGGCGGTAATCACGCGGGCAGAACGGCTCATAAGCGTAGTAGCGGGCCACCTGGGGATAATGGGACAAAGCGAGCGATACGTAAGGCTTCATGAAAAAACCGAAACATTGGAACACCACATCCGGTTTCCAGGCGTCCACGGCCGCGCGAAAGCGTCCTCCCATGATTTCCGGCGTTGTCTCGGCAGCGGTAAAAGAAAGGCGCGTGGCGGGGAAAGGAAGTCGGTCCTCCTGAACGACTTCCAACCGCCAGTTTTCGACTTCCGCGCCGTAGAACAGATGGACCTCATGTCCCAGTTCCTGCAAACCCGCGACGGTGTAGTACAAATCCAGCGGGGCGCCGCCCAGCGGCGGCCATGAAAATACCAGGTCAACAAAAGCCAGACGCATAACTGCGGATATGTCCTTACTCGCTTGGATATGTAGCGGTTAATAATGTCTTTCCGCCCCGAACCATTGGCTGCCTTCATGATCCAGGTGTAACACAGGGAAATCGAGCCGATATTCCTTGCCAAAATGCTGTTGCAGGGCCGTGGCAAACTCGTAGTCCGCGCCCTGAAAATGTTCATATTCCGGGTATCGAACTTTTTCGAGGCATGTTCGGCGGAAGCACTGGCAGTATCCGATGGGCGCGCCCAGTGCCTCGTCCCGACGCAATTCCGGCGCAGCCTGAAGCAATTCATCCCACGCCAGCCAGGGCTTGATATCACCCAGCAGAATTTTCGCCGTGGTCTGCGGGTCGAGCATGGCGCGGCCCTTCGGAAAGACGAAAGATTGTCCCGTCTCCAGTTGGTCCAGCGCGGCAAACATATGGGGCGGCAGAAGCGTGTCCGCGTCCAGCAGTAGAATCCACGCGCCCGTCGCCAAGGCCATGCATTGATTCAAGACATACCCCTTGGACCGGATATTCTGCCGGGGAAACGGCGCGTGGATGATGCGGAGGTTTGGATGTGCCTGGCGCAGCGATTCCAGCACATCTTCCGTGGCGTCAAGCCCCGGCACATAACCCACTATTACCTCCAATTGCGTGCAGTCGAAATCCTGTTGATGCGCCAGACACTGGAGCGCCGCCGCAAGCCGGCGCGCGAAGCGCGTGCAGAACACCACCACCGAGTATTTTGGCGGCGGGGCAGCCACCGACGCGGATGGCCATTCCTTCCAAAGACGCAGCGGCGAAAAGGAAATCCGTTCTTCGATATCCCAGGCGGCCACGCGCAGTTTCACAAAGGACGGCGTGCGATGCGGCGCGGGGTATTTTCCGGGAAGTCGGACCGGCTCGACGGGAGCATCGTCACGAAGCAAGACATAGCGACCATCGCCCCGCACGTAGAGGGTCACGGTGTGGCGCGCCTCTATCAAAGGGCACATCAGCGTAAACGAGGGGCTTAATTGAAACCCGACCGCCTCCGCCATGCCGCCCCCCGCGGTCACAGAAACCATAAACGGGAGACTGAGATGATCAATCATGGTGGACAGGCGTTCCCCGGCGAGGAAGGTCAACCAGGCGGTGGCGCCGTACTCAGGCACCATAAAGGCCTGCGCTGACCCCCACTCTTTCATGTCGCAAACCCGGTCGGGCGGCTTGAGTCGCTGCCATTCGCGCGCCTCGCGCGTCAAATCTTGCCACAGCATGCCTTGTCGCATGCGATCCCCATCCACGGGGTCAACGTAACGCTGGCGCACTGCCCC
>CAZLII010000578.1:0-3409 GCA_964559065.1 uncultured Nitrospirales bacterium
AAAGTTGCATCATTACGATGTAGAAAGCACCTGCTGTGCCAACTGAGAGGATTTGCGGAAACAGACGAAAACAGATTAATGCCGATGCTTTCTGCTGATATGTACGGAGAAAAGTACCGTTTGCTATTTCAATCTGTTGGGGAATTTCTGTTCGCTGGGGAAAATCTCCCCAATTGCTGAAAACAGGTGACTTGCCCTATGTTCCAAGGGAATGGACAGGCATCGGCATTCGCGTTCATTCGCGGCTGACTGATTTCAACGCAAAGACGCGGAGACGCGGAGAGTGCGCCGATCACTTCTAGATTTTCGCCTGCGGTTTCGGTCAGGACTCCGGGGAATGCTCTCGGCCGGCGAGGGGATGGCGGAGTTTTTCGCGTAGGGTTTTGCGGTCAATGCCGAGGATTTCTGCGGCGCGGGTCTTGTTGCCGCCGACGCTGGCGAGGACATTGCGGATGTGTTCGGCCTCAACTTCGGTGAGGCTGCGGTTGAGGCCGGTGCTCCTGAGTGCGGAGAATCGCATGAGCGGGGGCAGGTCGGGAACGTGGATGATATCACCGTCGGTCATGAGGACGAGACGCTGAATGACGTTTTCAAGTTCGCGCACGTTGCCGGGCCAGTCGTAGTTTTTGAGCACGGTCATAGCCTGTTCGGAGAAGCGCGGCTGCGAACGGCCCAGTTCTTCGGCGAATCGGCGGGCGAAATGGTTTGCCAGGAGCAGAATGTCATCGTCCCGGTCCCGCAAGGGCGGCAGGGCGATGGTGATGACGTTGAGCCGGTAGAACAGGTCTTTGCGGAAGACGCCCTTTTTCACCAGGGCCAGGAGGTCCTTGTTGGTGGCGGCCAGGATGCGCACGTCCACCTTGCGGGACCGACTCGATCCGACCATGAAGACTTCCTTGTCCTGCAGGACGCGCAACAGTTTCACCTGCATGGACGCACTGGTTTCGCTGACTTCGTCCAGGAAAATTGTGCCGCCGTCCGCCGTGTGAAAGAAGCCCGCCCGCGATTCGGTGGCGCCGGTGAACGCGCCCTTGACGTGGCCGAAAAGTTCGCTTTCCAGCAGGCTGTCGGGAATGCCGCCGCAATTAACCGGAACGAAAGGGGCCGAGGCGCGGGCGCTCCCATAGTGAATGGCCCGGGCGACCAGTTCCTTGCCGGTGCCGCTTTCCCCGGAGATCAACACCACCGCCGAGGCGGAGGCGGCCTTGCTCACCGCCTGAAGCACCTTCCGCATGGCTTCCGATTCGCCCAGCAGGCCGTGGCGCATCATGGGCGGCTGCGCGCCGGAAGTGACGTTGCTCTTGCGGATGCGCAGTTTGTCGAGCGCCCGCTGGACGGCGGCGGACAGTTCCCCGTCCGTGAACGGCTTCGCCAGATACTCCTCCGCGCCCGTCTTGATGGCTTGGACCGCGCCCTCGATGGAGGGGTAGCCGGTGATCATCATGACTTCCGTGTCGCGGAAATTCTCGCGCACGTGTCGGACAAGGTCCATGCCGCCGACCCTCGGCATCTTGAGGTCCGTGATGACCAGGTCCACCGGGCTGTCTTCCAGCAAGGCGACGGCGCTCGCGACATCCAGGGCGGTGAAGACCTGATGGCCCTCGGCGGAAAGGTTCCGTTGCAAGACTTCAAGCGTCGGCGCGGAATCGTCCACCACCAGAATCCTTGCCTGTTCGCATCGTTCAGTCATGCCTCTGTTCCTTCTCCATCCCGCTGGCAGACGCCAAGGGCAGCCTTATCTCGACCTGTGTCCCCGCGCCGACCTCGCTGTGCACTTGGATGCTACCCTCGTGCGCCGTCACGATGCCATGCACCACCGGCAGGCCAAGCCCCGTTCCCTGGCCGATGTCCTTGGTTGTAAAGAACGGCACAAAAACCTGTTGCAGCACCTCCGGCTGCATCCCCGTCCCGGAATCCTCCACGCACAGCAGCACATGGGTGTCGTCCGCCCCTGTTCGCACGCGAAGCGCCCCCCCGTCGGGCATCGCCTGCAGCGCGTTGACCACGAGGTTTACAATCACCTGGTTGATCTGGGCGGGGTCGGCGGGGATTCGCGGCAATCCCGGATCAAGGTCGCGTTCCACTTCAACGCCGGTGGTGGCGCAACGCGCCTCCAGAAGCGACAGCGCCTCCTCCACTACCTCGTTGATGTTCACCAGCGTCTTCGCCGGGGGCATTTGCCGCGCAAACATCAGCAGTTTCTTGATGATTTCACGCGCGCGCAGGGCCGCCGCCTCGATTTTTCCAAGGTCGCGGTCCCCCGCTTCCGGAAGGCCGGGGCATTTCCGGGCGAGTTGGGCAAAGCCCAGCACGTTTCCCAGCGGCTCGTTCAATTCATGGGCCACCCCGGCGGCCAGAAGACCGATGGTAGCCAGCCGGTCCGCGTGGCGCAATTGGCCTTCCAGGCGCGCCCGCGCCTGCTCCGCCTCTTTACGCTCGACCACCAGTCCCAACTGCTGGCCGACGGCGTTGATCAGGTTGCGTTCCTCGCTGAGAAAGGGGCCTTCATCGCGTTCCGGACGCTTCGCCAGATACACCACCTCGACAAAACCGCGACGCGCCCCCCTGCACCACGATGTCCGTGCGCTGAACATACGGCGTCTCACGGAAACCGCGCGCGGCGTGCTCCTGCCCGTCCAGAACAATCCGCGCAGAGGCAATTTTGGGATACTGCCACGCGAGGATAAGCAGCCCGACCGTCTGCTGCAATATTTCGTCAATGGAAATACCCGGCTTCCCCGCAATGTCGGCCATCCGCAGGAGACAGGTCAATTCCTTGACCCGCTCCAGCAACGCCGTCGTTTCGCCTTTGCCGACGCTTTTCACTGTCATGACATCATCACAATCATTCCGGAATCGCAACCATTCATGGGGAGGAATCGCCCATCATCTTAAGCATATTTTATGGACAGCGCAAAAACGCGACAGACATCCAGGCAGCACGGACAAGTGGATCTCCAAATGCAATTTGGGAACGAGGGAGGGAGACGGCGCGAAGCGCCGCAACGAATCGTTGCGCTGCAGGAGCGGTGCAACAACGAGGACACGAGGACATTCACCAATGGGGATTGTCCTGGCACGCCAGGATGCGCCGGTGGCGTTCGAGGGATTCGGCGTACATCGTTTCGTATTCGGCGACAATTTTCTCCTTGCTGAAGCGGCGGATGGCGCGTTCGCGGGCGTTGCGACCCATGGCGCGCGCCTTGTCGGGGTCGAGCAAGACTTCCAGCGCGCAGTGAACCATTGCCTCGATGTCGCCGACTTCGCAGAGGTAGCCGGTAACGCCGTGTTCGACGACTTCGACAACACCGCCGCTGCGGGTGCCGATGACAGGGGTTTCGCAGCACATGGCTTCGAGCGGCACGAGTCCGAAACTCTCATGTTCGCTGGGCTGAATAACGAGGTCGGC
>CAZLII010000579.1:0-3385 GCA_964559065.1 uncultured Nitrospirales bacterium
ATCCCCCAATAAAAAAGCGCGTGCGGCGCACGCGCTCCCTGCATCATATTTATTTCCTCGTTACGCCGCTCCCGCGGTGTAAAGCATCCCCCGGCGCTTCCGCGCCGGGACATAAAGTCTTGCTTTTTATCCCTCCGCATCTGCTATTCCCGATGTTCCTGCGTTTCAAGCGCCGCCGCCCGGCCCGTCTTCTTCTCCAATGCAATGGCGTTCAGGCGTCCGATGGTATTAAGGAACAAGGCCCCCGTTACGCCCGCGCCGATGGCGGCCTCGGCAAGCGCGATGTCGGGCGCGCGCAGACGCGCCCATGACAGGGCCGCCATCAACCCGAAAACAATGAACATGACGACAGCCTGAAAGAGATTCCGGGACCGAATGATGTAGAAAGCGAGCATCAACATGCCCAATCCAAGCAATATGTCGAATGTCCATATCACCGCCGCCATGGTCTTGCTCCGGTCTGCAGGGCCTTTCGGGCAATCAGGTGGCACGTGGTCGAAGCGGCGAACATGGCCAAGACCCAAATCAAGATCAGTTTCAAGGCGTCGGCAGGCGTGGCCACCCGGATCACCAACCCAAGAACCACCAGTCCCAGGCCGAGGTTGTCCGCCTTGGATAACGCGTGAAGGCAGGTGAAGAGGTCCGGAAAACGCAGCAGACCGACGGTGCCGGCGATGAAAAATGCGCATCCCGCGAAGACCAGCGCCAGAGACAGGATGTCAAGCATCAGACCCATGATTCACCCCCTCCCCGGATGGGTTTTCCCAACCCCGATAGACAAACGCGATTCCCGTCACGGCAGCCAGCACGGCAAAAACCAGGGCCACATCCATCAGGCCCGGAATGACATACCCGGCGCGGCGCAATCCCGTTTCTGCAAGCAGCAACACGCCGACCCCCGTGGTGCCCATCAGTTGTGCGGCCAGGATGCGCTCCACGGGCGTCGGTCCGCGAAGAACGCGCACCAGGGAAAGCAGCAATGTAACCAGTACCACGACAGCCGCCCCGAAGTACAGAAGCGCGGTCATCGAATGCATCTCCGGGGCCGTCATGCGCCCTGTTCTCCATGATTAAGCCGCATCGAAAAAATTCTGGCGACGTTTTCCTCCAGACGGGCCAATGCGGACCGCGTGTCCTGCCCCCGGTCGAGCACATGCACCGTCAGCAAGTCTCCCCGAAGGTTGGCGCTGAGCGTGCCCGGCAGCAGGCTGATAAGATTCATGAAGAGAACACGCGCGGTCCCCGCCGGCAGACGCAGGGGATATTCCAGCAAATCCGGGTCCAGCCGCACTTCCCGCGCCATGGCGCGCCGCGCCACATCAAGCCCCCCGTTGACGGACAATTGCAGAAATGCCGGGATGAACAGCAGCAGAGAAGGCAGATGGATACGAGGTATCCGCGCCGGGGCCAGCCTTCCCGTCGTCCACAGCGCCAACGCAATGGCTGGAATTCCAACGGTCCAGGAAGCCGTATCGCCGCGCGTCAATATCATCCAAAGCGCGGCGTAGATACCAAGATGGAGCAAGATGCCGGAAATGCTTAAGCCAACTGGATTTTCGCTTCTGGATTTCCGGTCTGCTCGCATCGTCTCCCATCCATTAACCCTGCGCTGCACATTTTGGGTTGTTTCAGTGCCTTGCGATGATCTCCCCGCATCGGCGACATGCGCCTTCTCTGGAATAACCATGCCTCAAAGGAGCATTATTCCGCGCCCGTAGTAGAACATACCCAACAGTGCGACCGCAATCCGCCCCCCCGACAGCAGAGTCAGGGAGCATACACGTTGGCTGTATGATGTGCCAGTTTTGCCTATGATGCTGCAACCTGAAACGCAGGACGCAAGTCCAATATGGTCATGTTGCGGAATCCCGCAATATGCAATGAATCCGGAAACCAATGAAAGGCAATGACTTATGTTCGTCTGTGGACTGTGCAAAAAAAAGAAGCCGATGGTCTTGACGCTGGCCGTAGTGTTGGTGGCGATGTACTGCGGAGCAGCCGGGGCGCAATCGCCGTCGGTGCTGACGCACATGCCGGGCGATGCGTTGGGCGCGCTGGTCATTCCCTCGCTGGAATCCCTCGCGACGCAGTTTAACGCGCTGGTGCATCTGGCGGGTGCGGACGCTTTGGGCGCGAATGTACCGAAGAACGCGGATGAGGCGGCCGCCCGCATTGGATTATTGCTGCAACTCAACGGCGTAACGGATATGGCCGGGCTGGTCGCGGCGTTGGGGGTGGATGCGTCCAAGCCGGTGGCGGTGATTGTACCGCGCATCGTGGAAGACGCGGGCTTTATCCTGCCGGTGGCAGACCGCGACAAGGCGGAGACGATTCTCAACGAAAAAATCGGCGCAAATGCGCGGGAAGTGGCATTGGGCGTTGGCGACACCAAAGCAAAGATGCAGGAATTTGGGAATCTGGGTTATTTCATGCGGGATGGACAGTGCTATATTGGACTTGCCGAGAGCACCCTGAAGTCGCTGGCGTCCACAGCAACCGCTCCACGGACCGTGCGCTATGGCGCGCCGGAATTCCCCGCACAGAATCCCAAGGAGATTGCATTCTATCTGAATATGGCTGCATTGGAAGGCGGCGCGCCGCCCGCGCTCTCTTCTATCGCGCCAATATTTCCCGGCCTGGCCGCTGCCTATGACGAGGCGGTGCTGGCCTTGGCGGTGGAAAACAATGCCGTGCAGTTGCGCTTGGCGGGCCATGGGGCGTCCGGGACGTCCTATGCAGACGCCGCCGCGCTGAAACTTCCCCAACTGCTTTCCGAAACCGGCGCTGGAATGCTCGCCTTGCGCCTGTCCGGCGATTTGAAGGAATTCATCGGCACGCAGATAGACGCATTTATGGGCGGCCCCGAGAGGTCCCGACAGGTAAAGGGCATTTACAATATGCTGGCAACCAACCTCGGCGAAGAACTCGTCGTGTCGGTGTTGGGCGCCGGCGACAGCGGCGTGAAATTCGTGGCCTGCGCCGAAGTGCCCACCCCCGACACCCTGCTGATGTTCATGCGCATGGCCGGGTTGGGCCAAGAACCGAAATTCACGCACAACGAGGTGCCGGTCTTCGTCGCGGAGGGGTTGATTCCCAATGCAACGATGCATGTGGCGCACACCAACGGCGTGCTTGCCATATCCACGGATGAAGCCGCTGTCAAAAAGACCATTGAAAGCGCCGCGCCGGATGCCCCCAAGAGCGGCGGAGCCGCGCCGCAGGCAATCCTGGACCGCGGCAAACACGGCTTCCTGATTCTGAACGGCGCGGAAGGCGCCAAACTCGCTTCCGACCTCGGTGCGCCCATTGCGGCGGATGCCGTGAAAGGCGGCCAAGTGACCCTGACGCTGGAACAGCAGCCCACTTGGCGGCAAGTCGTCCTGGA
>CAZLII010000580.1:0-3383 GCA_964559065.1 uncultured Nitrospirales bacterium
GTGCGTTGCGGCATTCCTGGAAATGCTGGGGATACGACGGCGAAAGGAATTTCAAATGCCTGTTGTGTTTCGCAAGGTGCTGATTGCGGATGAACGCTACGAAGCCGCGAGCGTCTTCGATGTGGACAATGACGGCACTCCCGACATTGTCTCCGGCGCGTTCTGGTATAAGGGGCCCGACTTCAAGCAGAAAATCCCCGTGGGACCGGTGCGCGTGGAAGGGGAGTATTTTGATGACTTCTCGACGATTCCCATGGATGTGAACGGGGATGGCCGGATGGACTTCATCACCGGCGGCTGGTGGGGCAACACGCTGCGATGGCGTGAAAACCCCGGCGAAATCGGCAGGGAATGGCCGGAGCACGTGATCGCGGAGGTCGGCAACATCGAGACGACGCGCGCCTGGGACGTGGACGGCGACGGCGCATTGGAGATCGCGCCGAATTGCCCCGGAAAGCCATTGATTGTCTTCAAATTAATCAGGGATAAGGCCGGCAAGGGGACGGGCCGTTTCTCCGCGCATAAAATCTACGACGGACCGCAGACCCACGGGCTGGGCTTTGGCGATGTCAATGGCAATGGCCGCGGCGATTTCGTGCTCGCGAACGGTTGGTTGGAGGCCCCCAAGAGACCCTTTGAGGAGGAGTGGGTTTTTCATCCTGAATTTGATTTCGGCGGCGCGAGCGTGCCCATTCTGGTTGTGGATGTGAACGGCGATGGCCTGAATGATCTTATCGTCGGGCAGGGGCACGGCTACGGGCTGCACTGGTATGAACAGCGGACCGATTCGCGGGGGCGGCGCTCCTGGATACAGCATCCCATTGACTTGGACAACAGCCAATACCATGACATGCAGTGGGTGGACATTGACGGCGACGGCGAATACGAACTGGTCACCGGAAAACGCTACCGCGCCCACTGCGACCACGATCCCGGCGCGTTTGATCCGGTCGGCTCCTATTACTTCAAGTGGAATGGCGAGAACTTCGTCAAGCAGGTGATTGATTACGGTCCCCCGCGCGTGGGCAAGGGCTTGGGTATTCATTTTGCGGTGGCGGATTTGAACGGCAACGGCCGGATGGACATCGTCGCCCCGGGCAAAGACGGGCTGTATGTGTTCTTCAACGAAGGGTGACATCTGGAAATACGCCTCTCGTTGCACCGCTCCTGCGGTGCAACGCATAGCGGTCGTGCGTGACACCGCGGGAGCGGTGTCACGAGGCAGTAGAGGATGACAACGGGGAGTGGTAGCGTATGCCTGGGGACAAGGTTCGGATCGGTTTTGTCGGCGTGGGCGCGATGGGCCAATGCGCGCACCTGAAAAACTATGCCGCGCTGCCGGACTGCGAGGTGGTCGCCATTGCCGAGATTCGCCCCAAACTGGCGCATCTTGTGGCGGCGCGATATGGGGCGCCGAAAGTGTATCCGGACCACGCGGCGATGCTGGCCGCCGAAAAACTGGACGGGATCGTCGCCTCGCACATGTTCACCCGGCATGGCGTGCTCGTGCCGGAGTTGCTCAAGGCGCGCGTGCCGGTCTTTACCGAAAAGCCGCTGGCGGGCTCCATCGCGGCGGGCAAGCGCATCCTCGCCGCGCTGAAAAGGAGCGGCACATGGCTCATGGTCGGCTACCACAAACGCAGCGATCCCGCCACCATGTACGCAAAAACCGCGATTGACCGCCTGAAACAATCCGGGGAACTCGGCGCGATGCGTTATGTGCGCATCTGCATGCCGGCGGGAGACTGGATCGCGTGCGGTTTCAGCGATTTGATCAACAGCGACGAACCGATGCCGCCGCTGGAATACGAAGCGCCCGCCGCGGACATGGACAAGAAAACCTGCGAGGAATACATCAGTTTCGTGAATTATTACATCCATCAGGTGAACCTCATGCGGCATTTGATGGGCGAACCGTACCGCGTGACGCATGCCGACAAGTCGGGCACATTGCTGGTGGTGGAGGGCAAGAGCGGCATCACCGGAACCATAGAGATGTCGCCATATACGACCAGCATCGCCTGGCAGGAGGAGGCGCTGGTCGCATTTGAACACGGCTACGTCAAGATCGCGTTACCCGCGCCGTTGGCGGCAAACCGGCCGGGTCGCGTGGAAATCTTCCGCGATCCCGGCAATGGGGCGGTCCCGGAAACCATCGTTCCCGACCTCCCCTGGGAGCATGCCATGCGCCGGCAGGCGATCAACTTCGTGCGCGCCATCCGGGGGGAAATCAAGCCCCCGTGCGAAGCGCAGGAAGCCCTCGAAGATCTGAAGGCCGCGCGGGACTATATCCGCCTCCGCTTTGGGAAGTAACCCGTTCCTATTAAAGGATGCCGCATGCAAATTGAGTCGCCGACGCCGTCGTTGAAGTTGTCGTTGATTCCGTGTGCGGCGCTGATCACGTTGTTGGGCGCGAACGTCTATTTCTTCGGCGATGACGCCTCCTCCGGACCGAACCAGGTGGCACTGCTGCTGTCGGGGCTGCTCACATCGGTGCTGGGGCGCGTTGTTCTGGGGCTGAACTACCGCGACATCGAACTGCGCGCCATCAAATCCATCGTGCTCGCGATGGAGGCCATCATCATCCTGCTGATCGTGGGCTGCATCATCAGCCTGTGGATTCTCAGCGGCATTGTGCCGACGATGATCTACTACGGCATCAAGGCGATCAATCCCACCATCTTTCTGCTTATCGCATGCCTGATATGCTCGCTGGTGTCGCTCGCCATCGGGAGCAGTTGGTCCACCATGGGCACGGTGGGCGTGGCGTTGATCGGCATCGGCAGGGCGCTGGGATTCCCCGACGCGCTGGTGGCGGGCGCGATTATTTCCGGGGCGTACCTCGGCGACAAGATGTCGCCGCTCTCCGACACGACGAACCTGGCCCCGGCGGCGGCGGGCAGTGAATTGTTCACCCATATCCGGCACATGTTCTACACCACCATCCCGGCATACGCCATGGCCGTGCTGGCCTTTGCAGGCATTGGCCTGCTTTACACGCCGGGCCGTTATGATCCCGCCATGATTCAGGACATCGTCGTGACGCTCGAAGGCGCGTTCCAAATCCGCTGGTATCTGCTGCTGGTGCCGCTACTGGTCATCGTGCTTGCGGCGCGGCGCGTGCCCGCCATCCCGGCGCTGGTAATTGGCGGCCTGTTGGGGGCATTGGCCGCGATGCTCGTGCAGCCGCAGCAATGCGTGGCGGGGGCCGGCGACGCCTTTACCTTCGCCGCCGGATACGTCCGCATTCTCGACGCGGCCTACAACGGATTCGTCATGGAAAGCGGGCATCCGGTCGTGGACGACCTGCTGTCGCGCGGCGGCATGGCGAACATGTTCTCCACGGTTTCCCTCATCATGATGGCGATGTTCTTCGGCGGGGC
>CAZLII010000581.1:0-3371 GCA_964559065.1 uncultured Nitrospirales bacterium
CCCTCACCCCACCCCTCTCCCGGAGGGAGAGGGAGCAACAGCATTCCTCAGGTTTAGCGGTAAACGCCCTCTCCCGATGGGAGAGGGGTGGGGTGAGGGGGGCAGATCAACATAGAAGGCCTTTCCGACGCTAGGAATATTTTGGACACCACTGGGGAACTACCGCCATGCCATAAGCGCCGCGTTAAGGGCCTGCTCGACGCGGCGGCGGGGCTGATGGAAATAGATGAGGCCGTGGCCGGGGAGCATCATATCCGTATCCACGCGGGCGAAGCGCCGCAGCGATTCGGTGTACACGGGTTTGTTGAAGTCAATGGAGCCGCTCCAGCCGAAGTCGCCGGCCAGGAGGGTGCCGATAATGTCCCCGCTGACTGCAATGCGCCTGCCCTCGTGCTCGAAGAGATAGGCGGTGCATCCCATGGAATGCCCCGGCAGGTGCATGACTTCGATACGGACGCCCAGCACATTGAGGACCTCGCCGTCCTGCACGCGCTGGTCCACGACACAGGGGGTGAACGCCTTGTGGTACAGGTAGCCGCAGCAGCGCTCGTCGCCCGCGGCGACGGCATCCGCCGTTTCGGCGTGGGCGATGAGGCGGACGCCCGCCGCTTTGAGACGGTAGGCCGCACCCGCGTGGTCCAGATGCGCATGGGTGAGCAGACAGACGCGAACATCCTCCGGGTCAAGCCCCCAATAGCGCATGTTGCGGTGAATCTGGTCCAGGGTATCGCCGCAACCGCAGTCAAAAAGGAGCAGCCCTTCCGGTGTGGCCACAACATAGGTGTTGCCGTCGTCAAAGCCCGCGTCAAAACCCGCATAGGTGACGCCGTTAAGATCGCCGCCCACCTGGTAGAGATTCCTGAGTATCTGCATGCACAGTCTCCCGCGTGAGCCTCGCAGATTGTAGCATTCAAACCGCATCCCATGCGAGGCATTTCCAAAACAGGCTTCAGTATGCCTTCGAAATAGACTGCGAGTTGCGCGGCGCGTTGATTGCAGCATAAACTACCGTCTGATTGGGGTATCACACAGGAGGTCCGATTATGTATTGCTCCATCCGGGATTGCATGCTCACGGAGACATTTCCCGCGCCCGTCGAGGGCATGCGCCATCTGGGAGTCAACGCCGTTGAGGTCGAACTGTCTGCAAACTTTGAAGTGATGCGCATGGATGCGCGGGAACGGGTGCGTCTGGGAACGGATGAGGATGCCGCCGCTTACCGCAAACATCTGGCCGATCTGGATGTGCGGCCATGCAGTTTTCTGACGGCGCGGGACTTCAGCGCGGGCGACCCGAAAGAGAATGCACGGTGGGTGGCGCGGGCGCTGGAATTGGCAGCGATCCTCGGCATGGACAACATCCGCATTGACTCCGCCATGTCGCGCGAGCGCGAACTGAACTTCGAGGAGCGGGTGCGCCTTTTTGCGGAAGGACTGGGCGCGGCGCTGGAAATGACGTCGGGCCTCAGCGTGGCGATGGGCATTGAAAACCACGGCTTCCAGGGCAACAACCTCGCGTTTCTGCTCAATGTGTTTCTGTGGGTCGGATCGGATCGCCTGGGCGTGACGATGGACACCGGCAATTTCTACTGGCGCGGCTATCCGCTGTCCGAGGTGTACGGCATTCTCGCCGTGCTCGCGCCATACACCAAACACACGCACTTGAAGAACATCCGTTACCCCGAAGAAATGCGCGAACAGACACGCGAGGCGGGCTGGGAATACGGACGCTATGTCTGCCCGCTGGATGAGGGCGACGTGGACCATGCGCGCGTGGCGCGGCTGCTGCACGCGGCGGGATATGCGGGCGACCTCTGCATCGAGGACGAATCGTTGGGGAAATTCGCCGAGGGCGAAGAGCGGATTCGGGTGCTGGAACGGGACGTCGCCCATGTGAAAGGCATTCTTGCGGCGCTGTCCAAATGACGCCGCACTGAACCCATGCACGCACGGCATCAACAGGAGCGACCATGGCAGGGAAAGTGTTGAAACGATACGAAAAACTGCGCGGGGAGGCGACTGCGGCGGTGGACGCGCTGTGGCGGAAGGCAAGCGTCCGCATTCAGGTCGGTTCGGCCACCTGCGAGCACGCGGCCGGCTCGGAGGCGGTGTGGGAGGAATTCCGCCGACACATTGAATCTTCCGGCCGCGACGACATTCTGCTGCACCGCACGGGCTGCACCGGTCGGTGCAGCCGCGAACCTATCGTGGGCGTTATCGAGGCCGGACGTCTCCCCGTGAAATACCACGAGGTGGACCGCGACGCGGTGCACGAGATTTTCCACAGCCATGTGCTGGGCGGCAAGCCGGTGGCCGAACGCATGCTCGCCGACCAACTTACGGAACACGCCAGCCACCTGATGCTGTGCGACGGATCAGGCTGCGGCGGCGTGGTGCAGGGCGGCGTACAGGAGGCTTTTCTGCGGATCATTGAGGAATCCGGCATGGACCCCGAGAAGATACGGGTGATTTCATCGCGATGCCTGGGATTCTGCGCGACCAATCAGGCCAACGGCGAGATTACTCAGGCGCTGCTGTTGCCCGAAAACGTGCTCTACACCCTTCGGGACGAGAACGACGTGCGCACCGTGGTGCAGGAACACTTGGTCGGCGGCCGCGTCGTGGAACGGCTGCTCAACCGTGAACAGCCCATGAGCCAGCGCTTTTTCGACCTGTACGGCGATCTGGCTTTCTTCAACAAGCAGCACCGCATCGCCCTGCGCAACGCGGGTGTGATTGACCCGGAGAGTTTGCACGAATACGTCCGGTATCGCGGTTTCGAGGCGCTGGCCACGGCCCTGGACCGCAACGATCCGCAATGGGTGGTGAGGACGGTGTCCGAGGCGAAACTGCGCGGGCGCGGGGGCGGCGGCTATCCGACGGGGTTGAAATGGGCGCAGGCGCGTAAGAACAGCGAGAAAACAAGATATATCATTTGCAATGCGGACGAAGGCGATCCGGGCGCGTTCATGGACCGGAGCATGCTGGAGTCCGATCCTTTCAGCGTGGTCGAAGGCCTGATCATCGGCGGCTTCGCCACCGGCGCGCAGCGCGGGTTCTTCTATATTCGCGCGGAGTATCCGCTGGCCATCCGTCGCATCGAACACGCCATCGAAACCTGCCGCGCCAACGGCCTGTTGGGCAAAAACATCCTCGGGTCGGGTTTTGCGTTCGACATCGAAATCCGCCTGGGCGCGGGCGCCTTTGTCTGCGGCGAGGAAACAGCGCTGATTCATTCCATTGAAGGCGAGCGCGGCCAGCCGCGCATCCGCCCTCCTTTCCCCACCGAGAGTGGCCTGTGGGGCAAGCCGACGGTGATCAACAACGTCGAAACATTCGCCAGCATAGCGCCGATCCTGAAATACGGCAGCG
>CAZLII010000582.1:0-3364 GCA_964559065.1 uncultured Nitrospirales bacterium
TGTATTGCCAGTCCGGGCGGGCATATTGCGCTGCCTTTCTCAGGACAATCGGCGCGGTGTGGTCATAATCCGAATCATTGTTCAGTACGCCATACCCGTTCGGACGCATCGAATAAGCCAGGTAATGCCACATGGCCTCCAGTTGTTTCATATAGCCATCGGGCATGGACCGTCCGGTCGCCGTGATCCTTTCCGCAAAGCCTTGGAAGTTGTGCGCCGCCACCCGGTGATAATGACTGGTAAGTTCCATTTGCACGCCGTCGGGATAGACTTGGCGTTCCATCTCCGGGACCAGTTGATCCATGGCGTAGGCAATCCAGGCCTCTGCATCCCGGAATTCAGGCCAGGTCAACGCAATGGTGAGCAATCCGTTCATTTCCATCGTCAGCCAGTTGCCGGTCTTGGCATGAAAATGTCGCAGATAATGGGCATGGTCCGGCAGACTGGAGAGCATGAGTATCCGGGCGGCGGGGGAGAAACCGGGATCGTGTTGCAGCATCACAAAAATGCGTGACCACGGCGACATCCGCAGCGCCGCCTCCAATCCGCGCCACTGCGGCGTGCTGCTCTTGACGCCCGGATACGGACTGCTGAGCACCCAGTCCTGCAGGTGCCTGTCAAGCGTCGCGAGATATCGTGTGTCCTTGGACCCGAGATACGCTTCCAGCAATACATTCAAATGCGAGTGCCGATTCAATCCCCACGCCCATTCCCGGTCCTGGTTGGGTCCGGAATAGGTCCAGTCCAAACCGCCATCCGGGCGTTGTGGCACCCGATCCGTCAGACCGTAGAACGTGAAGTCACCCTCCAAAATGGCCTCTGCGCCTGCATGGCGAGGTCTGAACCACGCTTCTTTCTCAGGGTCCTCCGGCGCCGCAATGCGTCGCGCGTAATAGTCCAACAGGGCGCGACACGCACCGACCAGGTCTCCGGCGGCATAAGCCTGCTGCGCTGCATGCAGTTCGGCGCGCTGCAAATCCAACGCGGAAAACAGCGCCTGCATGCGAACCGAGTGATCTTGACAGAGTTCCTCAAGGCGCATTTCATTTCCCCCGGCCACAGCCGCTGAACTCATCGCCGTTATCCCCATAACCAATAATGCGGCCATCGTTCTCAAAATATTTTCTCCTTCATTCAATGGACACAGCCAATATGAAGCATAGCCATCACTTTCGCGTTCCCGGAATTACATGGCCTTTGTTCCCAAACAGCACATGCTTGTTTGAGCAAGTATATTTCATCGTGCGCTTATTGACAATACCGGACATGATCAAGGCACTTGCAAAACAGGCTTTCTCTTTTTATCTAAGAACAACTCCTGTTGGGAATATCTGGATTCTTGATGACACGGCCATCAAGAATTCCCGTTTCACAAAGTGACTACGGTTGCGTTCCGGATGCGGTGGCGGTTAGGCTATGCGTTTGCGGGCAACACCGAAACCATTTGGAACGAAAAGGGAACAGTATGCGGACGATGGTTGCATTGATGAATGTACTTATGGCGGCTTCCTTACCGACGGCGGCGCAGGGAGAGGAAGGGACGCGGGATTACACCTGTTTCCAGACGGCGTCGCCGTATGCGCCGGAAATTGACATCGGGAGCGATGTGGCGATTGTGTACGGCGTCGGCGCAAACTTCCGGGAACGGGCGGACCAGTGGCGGGAGAAGGGCTACGCCGTCAGCATGATGACCGGGATTTCCTGGGGCGGCTACGACGAATATTACCAGACCCCGGATGGATTCAAGAAGGAGGAAGTGCAAACCAGGAAGTCGGGCCGCCTGTTCATGCACGGCCACAGCACCACGGTGGGGTACAACGTACCGACCGACGCGTACGTGGAATTCATCAAGCGATACGTCGAGCCGGCGGTGGATGCGGGGGTGGACGCTGTGTTCATGGAAGAGCCGGAGTTCTGGGCGGAATCCGGTTGGAGCGAGGCGTTCAAGCAAGAATGGCAGCGTTTCTATGGAGAGCCGTGGCAGCCGCCCGATTCCAGCGTGGACGCGCAGTACCGCGCCAGCAAACTGAAGTATGAAATGTACTTTCGCGCGCTGCGCGAAGTGTTCCGGCACATCAAAGCGCGCGCCAAAGCGCAGGGCCGCGAGATCGAATGTCATGTGCCAACGCACAGCATGATCAATTACGCCCAGTGGCGCATCGTCAGCCCCGAATCCTACCTGATGGAACTGGAGGAGATGGACGGCTACATCGCGCAGGTGTGGACCGGCACCGCCCGCTCGAGGAACATCTACCGCGGCGAAGCGAAAGAGC
Organism: uncultured Nitrospirales bacterium; assembly: GCA_964559065.1. GTDB lineage: Bacteria > Hydrogenedentota > Hydrogenedentia > Hydrogenedentales > CAILVY01 > CALEDJ01. The sequence continues at coordinate 2,274 of CAZLII010000582.1, forward strand.
GCACCTTCGAGACCGCCTTCCTGGAATATGGGCAAATGCTCGGCATGGTCCGCCCGACAGGACGCAAGGTCTGGTTTCTGCATGACCCCATCGAAGATAACCCCAACTACAGTTGGAACAATTACAGATTGAATTACGAATGCACGGTCATCGCCTCACTGTTGTGCCCGGAGGTGCACCGATTCGAGGTCATGCCGTGGCCGAACCGCATTTTCAAGGGACGTTATCCGAAGGTGGACATGGACACGACCTCCGAAGACCGCGAGGGCATTCCGGCGGATTATGCCACGCAAATCCTCACGGTCATCAACGCCCTGAATGACATGAAGCAGGACGAAGTCCGCTACGACGCCGGCACACGGGACATCGGCGTCGTGGTGTCCGATACCATGATGTTCCAGCGCGCGGCCCCGGAGTCCAGCGACCCGCATCTCGGTTCCTTCTTCGCGCTGGCCATGCCCTTCGTGAAGCACGGCATCCCGCTGGAGGTGGTCCAATTGGAAAACGCCCTGCATCCAAACACGCTCGCGCCCTATTCCCTGCTCCTGCTCACCTACGAGGGCCAGAAGCCCCTGAAGGCGGCCTACAATACCGCACTGGCGGACTGGGTGCGCAATGGCGGATGCCTGCTCTATGTCGGCGATGATTCCGATCCCTATCATGCCGTCAGGGAATGGTGGAACGATCAGGGCGCAACGTCGGATACGCCGCATGCACATCTCTTCCGCGAACTCGGTGTCACGCAGGCCGCGCATGATGCGCCGGAACCCGTGGGCAAGGGCTTTGTGCGAATCCTGTGGGAGCAGCCCCGCAAAATTCAGACCGAAAAGGATGGCGCGGACAAGGTGATCAAGCACGCGCGCGAACTGTTGGACCGCGTTGGCGTGTCGTGGAAGCAGCAGAACTACCTGCTCATGCGGCGCGGTCCCTATGTCATTGCGTCCGTGCTCGACGAATCCGTCTCAGAGGAACCCCTGACGCTGAACGGACACTATGTGGACCTCTTTGACCCGATGCTGCCCGTCGTGAAGCAGCGCACGCTCCAAGCGAATGAACGCGCCCTGCTCTACTACATCGAATGGGCGCAGCAA
>CAZLII010000583.1:0-3355 GCA_964559065.1 uncultured Nitrospirales bacterium
CCGCGCGGGGCGTGTTCACGGTGATGCGCACCAGTTCGGAACCCGCCTCCGCCAGAGCGATGACCTGCCGCGCCGTCGCCTCGGCGGCCTCGGTGTCGGTATTGGTCATGGACTGCACGGCGACCGGCGCGCCGCCGCCGATTTGCACCTTGCCCGCCATCACGGGGCTGGTCATGCGCCGCTGCATGAGAGTCATGGCCGGATTGTCTCCATAGGTGATGGACGCGCGGATGCCTTTGCGACGCGCCCGACGGGAGAGATTATACCGAATTGCCGTCTTGTACAGGAATGTTGCGGCGCCGAAATAAGTATGTTGTTCACGCTTCAGCGTGCCATTGTTGCGCACCTCTTGGGAGTGGGGAGGACGCTCGTCAGGTGATTATTTAAAAGTATGCGGCGCAGGAGCGCCGCGGTGGCGCGTTACACCGCGGGAGCGGTGTAACGAGGTGTAAATAAGTATGTTGTTCACGCTTCAGCGTGCCATTGTTCCGCACCTCCGAGTTCCGTTTGCATTTGAGTTGACTTCAGCACGCAGGCAGGCCAGACTATGAGTGGGTTTTGCGACGGAGTTTGAAGCGTCTCGCGGGCGAACACTTCATTTGGGTGAACGCGGCAGGCAAGAGAAGTTTGTTATTCAATCGGAGGACATGAACATGGATCGGAGAGGTTTTCTGAAAACTGCGGCGGCGGCGACCGCGGGCGCGGCGATGGTCGGAATGGCGACGCATGCGGACGCCGAAACGGTTCAGTATGCTCCGCTGCTCAAGGGGCTTCAACTGGGCCGACTGCCGGCGGACAAGCCCGATGCGGAGCGCTTTGCGCTGGCGAAGGAACTGGGTTTTGACGGCATTGAAGCGCCGCCGATGGAAGACTTGGAAGCCGCGAAACGCCTGGGCGATGCCGCCCGGGCGGCGGGCGTGCCGATTCACTCGATCATCTACGGCGGATGGCAGGCCCCCCTGTCCGATCCGAATCCGGCAGTGGTGGAAAAGGGCAAGGCGGGATTGGAAAATGCGCTGCGCACCGCGAAAGCCGTCGGCGCAGACACGGTCTTGCTGGTGCCCGCCGTGGTCACGGAGCGCGTGCGCTACGGCGAAGCGTGGGAGCGGTCGCAGGAAAACATCCGGGCGATGTTGCCGCTGGCCGAGTCGCTGGGGGTGGTCATCGCAGTCGAAAACGTCTGGAACAAGTTCCTGCTGAGTCCTCTTGAATTCGCTCGGTACGTGGATGAATTCGACAGCCCGTGGCTGCGCGCCTATTTCGATGTGGCGAACGTTGTCATCTTCGGCTATCCGCAAGACTGGATTCGGACGCTGGGCAAGCGTATCTGCAAACTGCACATCAAGGATTTCAAGCGGGACGGCTACCAGTGGGTGAAATTGCCGTATGAGGGCGATGTGAATTTCCCCGAAGTGCGCAAAGCCCTGGATGAAATCGGATATTCCGGCTGGGGCACGGAGGAGTTTCCCGCCGGAGACATTGAATACCTGCGTGAACTGTCCCGCCGCATGACGCTGATCGGCCAGGGAGCGGCCAAGCCTTGATGCGATGTTTCCGGCGCGACGACGGTGCGGGCTGTCCCACACAGCGAATCCGCGGAATGCCGGTCAAGGAGGATGAGGCAGCGCTATGACGGCTGTGCAAGATGTGCCGGCGCTGCGCGATCGGCTTGATCCCGCGTTTGTGGCGCAGCGGACCGCCCTGGAGCAGTATCAGCCTCCCCGTGATTTCGGCGTGTGGATGATGATATTCCATCCCCGCTATCTGCCCATCCTGCGCTGGATGATGCGGTTCACATTGAAATGCCTGGGCCTTTACGGACGCGGCGTGCGCAATGCCCACACCCTTCAAACGCGGGAAAACCGGGTGGCGCTTCGTGGATTGCCGGCCGCTTTCGCCGGATTCCGAATCCTGCATCTCAGCGATCTGCACCTGGACATCAAACCGACGATTACGGATGCGCTGATCCGGCATCTGCAGGGGCTGCAATACGACTGCTGCGTCATCACCGGCGATTTCCGGGAGGGGTTATGGACCGCGCCGGACCAGGCGCTTGCCGAGACCGCGTGTTTGATACCGCATCTGCACGCGCCGGTCTATGTCGTGCCCGGCAACCATGATTCGCTGGACATGGCCGAGGCGCTGGAGCGCATGGGCATGCGCGTTCTCATTAATGAGCATGTCATCCTGAACCACCATGGGGCGGCGGTCTGTCTCGCGGGGCTGGATGACACCCATTACTACCGCACCCATGACCTGACGGCGGCACTGCGCGGCGTGCCGGAAGACATGCCTGTCATCATGCTTGCTCATTCCGGCGAAGTGTATCGGGAAGCGGCGGCGTCCGGGGTGGACCTTTTATTGTGCGGCCACACGCACGGGGGGCAAATCTGCCTGCCGGGCGGCTTTCCACTCATGCACCATGTGGAACACCCCCGGGCGATGAGCCGGGGAGCATGGCGTTTCGGCGCGCTGCAGGGCTATACCTCGCCGGGGGTGGGCGCGAGCATTCTGCCGGTGCGTTTCTTTTGCCCGCCGCAAGCCGTCATTCACATACTGGAGAAAAGCGAAGACAGCAATTGAGCAACAGACACGACAACTCGCCTCAGAAAAGCCGCTGGATGTTGGACTCTTCCTCGAAAGGCGAACGCGTGCGAGGCTCTTCCTTGGCGTCGGAGTGGTGATAAAAACCGATCTCGATTTCTTCCTTGCCCGATTCAAACTCCTCTACGGAAATGCTGCCGATGATCTGCACCGGCAGTTTGGTGGCGATATTGACGAACGACACACCTGTTCCCTGCGGCAGCATCGTTGGAGGTTGCTCGGATTTCCATTTTTTTGCGGGTCTTCCCCCTGACCACATTGTGATTACGAATACGCTTTTCATCACGCACATCCTAATCGGTTGCATGGCGCTTTTTTACAGGCCAATGGACTTCTCCAATTCCTTCAGAAACGCATGAATTCGCCGACGGTCTCTGTCCTCGATGCCGCTGAACTGCACACCCGCAGCGTAACCGTCATGTTCCTTCACCGCCTTGTTCCAGCGCACAACGCCGGTGGCGCGGATGTTCGAGCCGTCACGCAAAACGACGATCAGATTCAATTTCTGGCCGATATCCAACTGTTGCTTGCAGAACAGGGAGCATCCTTCTTCACTGAGGTCGAGCAAACGTCCCTTTACCGGGTGCTCGGATAGCCGCCATTCATCGGACCGGCCCCAGTTCTCATGAATGCGCAACGCGATATGGACTTGGCAGGTATGCCGGATGGCGCGTCGGCGCATGTGGCGCTCTTCCCGGGACATGTCCTCCTTGCGTCGGGCCTGAAATTGCTCCAGCAGACGGATCATTTC
>CAZLII010000584.1:0-3355 GCA_964559065.1 uncultured Nitrospirales bacterium
TGCACATCGGCGCGCGCAAGATCACCGTATCCACCGCTGGCGACATCAAGGGGATCGAGCGCTTCGCGGAGGAAGACTGGCAGGTGCGCCTGAGCGTGTCGCTGCATGCGGCCAACAACACCCTTCGGGACCGGCTTGTGCCGCTGAACCGCCGCTATCCCGTGGAACGGCTGCAGGCGGCGCTGCAACGTTACCAGAAACGCTGCGGACGGCAAGTCACGCTGGAGTGGGTGCTCCTTGACGGTGTCAACGATTCCCTCCGCGACGCCGAGGAACTGGCCGCGTTTGCGCGGGGTTTGGATGTCGCCATTAACCTGATTCCTTGGAATCCCGTACCGGAACTGCCTTTCACGCCGTCGCCCCCGGAGCGCTGCCAGGCATTCCAGGCGAACCTGCATGAGCACGGGTTGACCGCCACCATCCGCCGGGAAAAGGGGCAGGACATCGAAGCGGCGTGCGGCCAATTGCGCGGCGCGGGCGGCGCTTGTGCGAAATAGACGCGCCGCCTCGCTGCACCCACCCTTCCGGGCTGTTGATTGTTTGGCGATCTGATCCTATCAGCCTTGGAGAATTTTCCGCTGGTCGCGTTCATAGCGCATGCGGTGTCCGCGTTCGAGCGCCTCGGCGGCCATGATTGTCGCCACGGAGTGCTGGTGGCCGAAAAGGATGTCGGCATTGGGCTGTTTGCGGCTGCGGATGCAGTCCAGCCAGTTCGCCATGTGATTTTCATCCGGAACGGCCTCCAGCGAGCCGGCCGCAATGCCTTTGCCGCCTTCCGCACCATCGCCGGAATATGTGGCCCGTTCCATATCGAGTGTGCCGTTCAGTCCGTGGATGGTGAAATGCGTACCCGCCGCATTCGTCAGGCTCATGCACCAACTGAAGAGGAAGCCTTCGGGATAATTCAGCAGCGCATGGAATACGTCAGTGTGTTCGCGCCCGTCTTTCCACACATATATGTCGCCGAGCGCGACAGCGCTCACAGGATAGGTTGCGTCCATCGCCATGGCGGCGGCGTCAATGAGGTGGCACATCCAAAGCCCCGAGATGCCGTTGCAGCATAAGCGATAGAGGTGCCAGCGGCGCAACAGGCACGGGTCAAAAGCGACCTTGGGCCGGTTGAAGAGGTAGGCGTCCCAGTCCACATCCTCCTCCCTGCAGACGCTGCAATCGCGCGCCCACCTCGGATGGTTGAAACAGTTCGCGGCGGAAATGCGGCTGATATGACCGAGCGCGCCCGTCGCCACGAAGGCGCGCGCGGCCTTCCAGCGGCCTTCGCTGCGCCGTTGCGTCCCCACCTGCACCACGCGTTCGCCCGCACGCGCCAGGTCAAGCGCCTCGGTTGCCTCCTCCACCGTCTGCGACATGGGTTTTTCACAATAGACGTCGCGGCCCGCCTTGAGCGCCTCGATCATGATTGGCGTGTGCGCAAAATCCGGCGTGGCGATGACCACGGCATCCGTGTCGTCGCGGGCCAGCAACTCGCCGAAGCGCGAGGTCTGAAACGGCTGCTTGCCGAACATCTTCTCGACGCGCGCGGCCGCCGCCTCGCGGTTGGGCCGCCACACGTCGCACACCGCCGTGATTTCCACGTTGTGCGATTCGCGCAATCTGCCGATGTCCTGCATCAACGATGATCCGCGGTCGCCCGTGCCGATCACCCCCACCCGAATGCGTTCATTCGCGCCGAACACCGTCCGCGGCAGCGCCATCCCCGCGCCGACCGCCAGGCCGGATGCCGCCAGAAAACTGCGTCGTGACATGGAAGTCATTGCCTCATTCTCCCTGTTGCGCCGCCGTGTCCGGCGGCATGTGCCTGAACACCATCATACGACGCCAGGGGGGGATACGCAACATGGACATGGAATTCGTATCGCCCGGACTCGATATTCTAGGATATGCCTCTCGTTCTCGTTCAACATCGGAGATACACATCATGCTTTCACACAAGATCCCAAAAACCGGTCTTGCACTGGTTGCGGCAATGCTTTGCTGGAATGCGGCGGAATGCGCCGCCACAGGATTCGGGGATCGCTACCCGCTGGAAGTCTCGCCGACGGAAGCGCGGCGCATGAGCGATGAGCACACGGGCGTGGAACTGCTCTTCCTGACCAGCGGCCCGACGGAAAACCAGAACCTCTACTTCCATCAGCGCTCGTGGATGCAGGACGACTCCGTGATCTTCTTCCATTCCAAACGCGCGCGCGGCGGGCTGATGGGCTATGTCACGGCCACGGGCGAACTGGTCCGCATCACGACGTCCGATGGCGCACCCCTCCACGGCGCAACGGCGGCGGTGAAGCATCCCGCCGTGTATGCCATGGCCGGCGATCGCGTGCTGGAATTCCGGCTGGAAATGGCGTTGTCAAAAAAGCCTGAGAAGACCCGTTCCAAAATATGGGCGCGGGAGCGGCTGATCGCGGAAGCGCCGGACAGCAACGGGCAATTGAACGAGAGTTGCGACGGGAAGTACCTGTCGCTGGGCGGCGCGGACCCCGAGAATCCCGGTTCCTGTGCCATCTTCATTATCAGCACGCAAGACGGGACCGTGCGGCGTGTCTGCGGCATGCCGCCGGGTGTCACCACAAAAGTGAGTCATGTGCAGTGGAGCATCACCAACCCGTTTCTGATCAGTTTCGCGAGCGCGCCGATTCGGATTTGGGTGGTGGACATCCGCGACGGCAGGCCCTGGGCGCCCTATGTCGAGCGGCCCGGCGAACTCGTGACGCATGAGTCGTGGTGGATCAATGATCTCATCCTCTTCTGCGGCGGCATCCATGAAAAGCCGTTCGAGGATTCCCATGTGAAGACGCTTGATCCGCGCACCGGCGAGGTGCGGATCGTTGGCGAGGGGGCCTGGCTGCCCGGCATTGATTCTGCCACGCTCGCCAAGCACAACTGGTGGCATGCCGCCGGCAGCCACGACGGGCGCTGGGTCGCCGGCGACAACTGGCACGGCGACATCATGCTCTTCGAGGGGCTGACCGCGCGCCCGCGCCTGCTCACCGTCGGCCACCGCACCTACGGCGGCGGCGCACACCCCGAAGTCGGCTGGGACCGCCACGGCGATCAGGTGGTCTTCGGCGGCTCCTACAAACTCGGCGAGGGAACCCATGTCTGCGTCGCGACCATCCCCGCCGCGTGGCAGGAAGAAGCCCGCAATCTTGGCCGCCGCATCGAATCCCTGGAAGAAGCGGGGCTTTGAATGGAATTCACGTGTCGCCGGCCTCCTCAAGCCAGCCAAAGCGCCGAACAGACGGCGCACTCCAGACCAGCGTCAATCTTTTTTGAGGTTGTGATTGTCCCCCTCGTTACACCGCTCCTGCGGTGTAACGCACCACCGCGGCGCTCCCGC
>CAZLII010000585.1:0-3354 GCA_964559065.1 uncultured Nitrospirales bacterium
ACACGCGCTGTCGATTACCTATCTGGAGACCACCCAGCGCGTCGGCGGCTACGCGGACGGAATGGGCAATGTCGGTTTCCGGGTTGTCAGAAGCCCCTGAGGCCCGATCTAATCAGTGTTGTACCGTCTTCCATGCTGTTCGACAGCATGCGGGTTATTTGCTGTCGGCGATATCAAGATGTTCCCACCTTGCGACGCCGTCCTGGATGCGGAGCCGCCATCCCTTGGGGATGAGGGCTTGCGGGGCGACGAGCGGGGCGCTGGCGATGGGTTCGCCGCGCAGCAGCACGCGGATTTCTCCGGCGATTTCGCCTTCCCGCAGGGGCGGCTGCAGGGGATTCGGGTGTTCAGGACGGAATTCGAGACGCTTGCGGTCGTCTTTGACCAGAAGCGCCCAGACATCCTCGGCGGGCATGAGGCGGATGTGTTCGATCTCGCAGTGCTCCACCGGGACGGGTTCGCCGACGGGCTGGTTCTTGTCCAGGATTTTGACGCGCGCGACGCGGGCGAAGCCGTCTTCAAGGAGTTGTCTGGCCCGGCTGAAGTGCTCGTTTCTGCCCGCGCCCATGACGACGGCGATGAGCCGGATGCCGTCGCGTTTGGCGGTGGCGGTGATGCAGAACCCTGCGGCGCGGATGTATCCGGTCTTGAGGCCGTCGCAGTCGTCCATGCGCCACAGCAGTTTGTTGGTGTTGTGGTAGGGCGCGTCGTTGCCACGGAAATACGCCTCTTTTTGTGCAGTCAATTTCATGATTTCGGGGTGCTTGACGCATTCGCGGGCGAGGATGGCCATGTCCTTCGCGGTGGTGGCGTCAAATTCGCCGCCGCGGTCGGGCGGGAGGCCATGGACGCTGTGGAAGGTGGTGTCGTTCATGCCGAGCTCGCGGGCGCGGGCGTTCATTGCCTTGAGGAAATCTTCCTTGCTGCCCCAGAACGCTTCGGCGACGGCCACGGCGGCATCGTTTGCGGAGGCGACCACGAGCGCTTTGAGCATGTCTTTAAGCGGCCAAGTCTCCCCTTCGGTCAGGAACACTTGGGTCCCCCCCATGCGTTCGGCCTCTTTTGACGCGGTGACGGGGGTGTCCGGCGTCCACTTGCCCGCATCCATTCCCTCGACCACCAGCAGCATCTGCATAAGTTTGAGCATGCTGGCCGGGGGGCGTTTCAGTGCGGCATGCTCTTCATGGATCACCATGCCGGTGTCGGCCTCGATGCAAATCGCGCTGACGGGAAGCGATTTCGGAGTCGGCGCAGCGAGTGAGGCATGCGCCGCAAAGAAGATTATGACAAGGGATATCAAACCAATTCGTGGGCGGGGAGACATTCGGGTCATCTTTGTCCTCATTCTGTCGCATGGCAGGTCACGCGGATGTCGTCCGGGCGATCGCGGCGTCCTGGCTGCGGTCCATGGCGCGTGTTTTCCGGCGGATCATGTTCTGCACAATTTTCATGAGTTCCTCGATGGCAAAGGGTTTCCGGAGCATGCCGGCCACACCGTTGATGGGGGGCGCCTTGTCAGGCAGGCCTGTCATGACGTACAAAGGGGTCTGGCGGGTGCTGTCATGGTTGAGCAGAAGGCCCCCTTCTTCCAAAGCGAGGGAACCCGGCGTGTCCACATCGAGAAAGATAATATCGGCGGGCTGCTGCGCGGCGATTTTCAGGGCTTCGGCGGCGGCGTTTGCGCTGCTGCAGGGGATGTGGCGATGGCGCAAGGCCATCTCGACCCATTCAAGCAGGCAGGGGTCCTGGTCAATAATCAAGACGTGGGGCCGGAACTCCGCTTCGGAGGTTTCCTCGACCGATGCAGCGGGAAGAAGGATGGGTTCGCCAAAGCACAATGCTCGGATATGCTCAACGAAGGTCTTGACCGGGAAGGGTCGCTTCAGGTAATGGACTGCCTCCCAGGCGACCGCCTCCGGCGTGATGGCGTCTGGAGGGACGTCCGCAATAATGATGACGGGCGTATGCTCCGTGGCCTCATGTTGGCGCAGGTGGGAAATGGCGTCGCTCGATTCCGCTTCGGAGGTTTCGCTCATGATGATAAGATCAGGCTGCGTCTCCAAGGCGGTTCGGAAACACTCATAGCCGTTTGGCGCGGACTGCACGGCGCAGCCTGCGCCCTCCAGAAAGGCCGTGATGGCGGCGTGCGATTCGGGAACGGGATTCACGCACAACACCCGCAGCCGCGCAAAATCCTCGAGGTCTTCCGGGGCGCAGTCCATGGCAAACACCGCATGCGGCAGGGTTACCGTGAAGGTGCTTCCCTTGTGGGGGGCGCTTTCCACCTCAATGCACCCATGATGTGACTCCACGATGCTCTTGGCAATGGAGAGGCCGATGCCTGCGCCTTCGTAGCGCCGCGTTTTCGAACTGTCCACCTGGTAGAATTTGGTGAAAATCTTTTCCTGGTGCGCCGGGTCAATGCCGATGCCGGTGTCAGACACGGCGATGACGAGGCTTTCTTCAGGGGTGCCGGACATCCGGAGTTGTATCATGCCGCCGGGATCGGTGAATTTTGCCGCATTATTTAAAAGAATCCCGAGCACTTGCGCCAGTTTTTCCCGATCGCCCCAGGCATAGGGCAGATGATCCTCCACAAAAACATTGACGCTGATGTCCTTCGCCAGGGTCAGCGGATGAATGGATGCGGCGGCTTCGCGGGCCAGGCGCGCCGGATTGAAAAGATCCGGGGAAATCTGCACCCCCCGAATCTCCATCCGGCTGAATTCGATCATCTCATTGATCAACGCGGCGAGCCGCTCGACGTTGCGTTTCATGATTCGCAACGCGCTTTTCTGTGGATCAGGGACTTCACCCAGGCTGCCCGATTCCAGCATTTCCACATAGCCCTGAATAGTGCTGAGGGGGGTGCGCAGTTCATGGCTGACGTTTGACAGAAAACTGTCCTTGGCGCGGTCGTGCAGTCGGAGTTCCTCGTTGACCCGTTCCAGTTCCCGCGCCCGCAATTCCAACTGGTGCTGCATCTGCTTCTGCTCTGCCAGATTGGTGATCACCAGCGAAAACGCGGGGGCATTGTCGGCGCCCGGCCCGATATGCGTAATGGCTGTCAGGCTGGGCACATGGCGCCCCTTGCTGTCTACAAATGTCAATTCCTGTCGCAATTCCGCGCGGCTCGCAGACGCGCCCTGCGCGAATAAATTGATCAGGCGCACCCGGCTGATGGGGTCCACAAAATCAGAAATCACCCGGTCGAGAATGCTTTCCGGCGACACCCGCAGCATCCTGCAGATGCGATCGTTGGCAAAACGGATGCGGTACTCGGCGTCAATCGTCAGAAAACCCTCGTTCATGGATAGCAACAGTTGCCGGAACCGCTCCTCCGAGAGTTGCAAT
>CAZLII010000586.1:0-2000 GCA_964559065.1 uncultured Nitrospirales bacterium
GGCTCACGCACCGCCCGATCGAGATGTCCGGCGGCCAGCAGCAACGGGTGGCCATCGCGCGGGCGCTCGCCAATGATCCGGCCATCATCCTCGCCGACGAGCCGACCGGCAACCTGGACCTGAAGACGGGCCGCGAGATTATTGACCTGCTGACGGAAATGAAGGAGGAGCGCAATGTCACGATTATCACGGCCACACACGACCACAAGATGTTGGCGGCGAGCGACCGGGTGATCTGGTTTACGGATGGGCAGGTGACGCGCATCCAGAACCGGGAGGACCTGGACATTCGCGTCGGCACCATCGGCGGCGCTGAAGAGGCATGAGCGCCATGCCCACGTTCTGAAAAACTGGAAAATGATAACACTTATTCGGAGTGGCGCGAAGCGCCCGGGGATTTAACCCATATCAGAACCGCCACAAAAATCCCCCTTTGAAGGGGGTGGCGCGAAGCGCCGGGGGATGTAACCCATATGATCATTTCCAAACATCTTGAACTGATTTCCTTGATTCATGAAACGGGTTCATGATTGTCGAAACAACCCAAAACACATTGCACCATTCGGCTAAAGGGTTGCGGAAAATGTTCCCTCGCTTTTGCGTTATCGCTGCACAATGGGCTACACTACAGGAAACACGGGAACACGGCGGCGATGCCGGGCAAAACGGGATGCGAAGGGTTGCGGAGCGTGCGGCTGCAAAGGCGCGGTCGGTCATCTGTCGCGGGGCAGCGCGGCTGTCAACCCGGCGATGAACCATTTCGTTTTCCCCAATGGCCCGAAACCCTTGTAAATGTTGGGTTTGGGTTGCAGGAAGACCCAGGAGCCAAGACTCCCCGGCCCTCCCGACCGGATTCTCGTGTCTTTTCACGGCATGCGATGGGTGCATGCCGGGGATGAATGTTTGATACCACCGAGGCATACATGGTTCGTAGTCTGGCGATAAGGCAAATCTTCGTTCTACTAGACCTTGCGTTAACCGTGCTGATCGTTTTCACAGCCGGGATGGTCGTGATGCAGGTGTTGGAACCGCCGCCGCTGATTACCGCCTTCATGGAGAATTCCGAGAACAGCCCCGCCCGCAATGTGGAACTTGCGGCCCGCACCGGCGACCGAAGCCAATATGATCGTATCCTCGCGGGCGCGCTTTTCGGCGAGGCCGGGCGCTGGGACCCGGGTGCCGAACCGCCGCCCCCGCCCCCGCCGCCGCCCAGTACCGACTTGGAAGACACGCAATTGAATCTGCGGCTGCTGGGCACGGTTGCGCTCAGCCCCGAGGACCCGTTTGCTTCGGCCATCATTGAAAACGCTGATTTGCGTACGAAAGGCGGGTACGGTTTGGGGCAGGAGGTGGTGGAGAAGGTGAAATTGCTGGAAGTCTATCCCCGGGAAGTTATTCTCTTGAATGAACGCAATACGCCGCCGACACGCGAGCGGCTGCGTATGGATGAAGATGATATGTTGCCGCCGGCGCCGACACAAACGGCGCAGGCCGCCATGCCTGTCCGCAGCGGCCCGATCGAACAAATTACGCTGGACCGCATGGACATGGTCAATGAGATCATGCGGAGTTATTCGGACCTTGTCACCAAGGTCAAGCCGGAACCCTACCGCGACGCCGACGGCCGCATCATCGGCTTGACCGCCGGCAATATCAGCCAGATTCCCCTGGCGGGAAAACTGGGTCTCACGGACAACGACGTGTTGCAGACGGTCAACAACGAGCCTATAGACAGCATGGAAAAAATTTACGATATTTTTAATAAATATGGGAATGCCAACTCGATCCGGATTGGCATTCTGCGCGACGGCAAACCCAAAATAATCACGTATAACCTCTATTAGTGCGCAGTACGCGCTTTAGCCTGAAAAAAGTTTTGGAGTACAGGCTTTAGCCTGTTGGATGCGGGCGAATGCCTGCGCTACAGTTTTGGAGTACAGGCTTCAGCCTGTTGGATGCGGGCGAATGCCTGCGCTACAGTTTTGGAGTACAGGCTTTAG
>CAZLII010000586.1:2100-3327 GCA_964559065.1 uncultured Nitrospirales bacterium
GAATGCCTGCGCTACAGTTTTGGAGTACAGGCTTTAGCCTGTTGGATGCGGGCGAATGCCTGCGCTACAGTTTTGGAGTACAGGCTTTAGCCTGTTGGATGCGGGCGAGTGCCTGCGCTACAGTTGCGGCGGCTGGCAATCGGGAAGGTAAGAAACGTGCCCAAAAAAACCCTTGCAAAGATGATGGCGATCGCGGCGATTTTTGCGATCACAGCCGGAGTGGTCCTGGCGCAGGATGATGACGATCCGGAGTTCTTTGATGATCCGGCATTTTACATGGAGCCGGACCCGGATATTGCGCCGTCGCAAGCACCGCCGCCACAACAGATGCCGGAACCGACGCCTGTTCCCGAAGCGCCGCCTCCCCCCCCGCAACAGGAAATGATGCCGCAAGAAATGCCGCATCAGCAGGAATATGTGGAAGAATACTATGAAGAGCCGCCGATGCCGCCGCAGCCGGCGGTGCGCCCGGCCACGCGGCCGCCCACGCGCGTGACCCCTGCAGCCAGGCCGCCGGTGCGGCCGCCTGCGCCGAGGGGCAGCACTGTCTCCACGACGATTCCCTCGACGGAACCGATGATTCCGAACGAAGAAAAGACCGGCGAAACCCCCACGGAGTTGATATCCTTCGACTTCAAGGATGTGCCGCTGGATGTGGTTATCGAGCGCATCTCCAAATTGACCGGTCGCAACTTCGACGTGGACCCCAACATCGGCGCAACCACAGTCACCATCATCACCCACGACCGGATTCCGCCGGAAATGGCCTATGAGGTGCTGGAGTCCATCCTGGCCACGCGGGGCTTTTCCATGGTCGAAACCCTCGACGGCCACCTCATCAAGATCATCAGCACGCCCGATGCGACCCTCTCCGAGAAAGTGCCGTTGGTCAAGGGGCCTGTGCCGTTGCCGGAAAGTTTTGACGGCTATTCCACGCATATCGTGCCGGTGAAATACGCCGACGGGGCCGAACTCTCCAATGTGCTCAAGATATTGGGGTCCAAGACGGCGCGCATTGACGTGTATGCCCCCACCAACACGTTGATCATCACGGACACGGCGGACGGGCTGCGGCGCATGTTTGCGTTTCTGGAAGACACGGACATCCCCGGTTTCGACACGGTCATGGAAATCTTCACGCTGGAATACACGCGCGCCGAGGCGCTCGCGCGACAGATCGAGCAGGTGCTGCTCGATACGGGCGGTCGGCCCACGACGCTCTCGGCA
>CAZLII010000587.1:0-3326 GCA_964559065.1 uncultured Nitrospirales bacterium
CGATGGATGGCGCCCGCCGACGCCGAGGCCGCGATGACGTATCCCAGCGAGCGCGAGTTTGTCCGCTGCGCCCGCGCAGCCCTCGACGCTTCGTAGCCCATCCCCCGCCCCTGTCCACCCCGTCCACTCAGTCCATCTCGTCCATCCCATCCACCTCGTCGCAGCGAACCGAGAAAAAGCGCGGCATGATGTCATGCCGCGCTTTGGGGTGTGCAGGAATCGGCGTCACTCTTCCTTGTGTTCGCCCAGCCCGACCAGTTCGATGCGGGCCATGGGGCAGGCGTCGCCCTGGCGGACGCCGAGGCGCAGGATGCGCGTGTAGCCGCCGGGCCGTTCGGCGAAGGCCGGGCCGATGGTGGTGAACAGTTTTCTGACGACATCCTTGTCGCGGAGTTTTGCGAAGGCATGGCGCCGGTTGGCCACGGTATCCTTTTTGGCCAGGGTGATAAGGGGTTCGGCGAAGATGCGCAGTTCTTTGGCCTTCATCAGGCCGGTTTCAATCGCATTATGTCGAAACAGGGCCGCCGCCAGGCTTTTCATGGTGGCCTTGCGATGGGCCATGTTCCGGCCCAGGCGTCTTCCGGATTTCAAGTGCCGCATGATTTATTTTTCCTCTTCCTCTTCTTCGTATTCTTCCTCTTCTTCGGCGTCTTCTTCCTCGACGGGCCGTTCCGCAGGCGTAAAGACCGCGGCCAGAGCGCCCACTTTCATGCCCAGCGTAAGCCCCATCGCGTCGAGGAGGGACTTGATTTCGTCCAGCGATTTCTTGCCGAAGTTGTGGAACTGGAGCATCTCGCTTTCTTCGCGCATGACCAGTTGGCCGATGCTGCGGATGCCCGCCGCCTTCAGGCAGTTGGCCGCACGCACGCTGAGTTCGAGTTCTTCCACGGGGCGCGAGAGCGTTCGGATCAGTTCGGGATCATCCATGCCGCCCTCGCCCAGGCCGGCGCCGTCTTCGCGTTCCTGTTTCACAAATATCTTCAGATGTTCGATGAGCAGGTTCGACGCCTCCTCCAGGGCCTGTTCCGGCGTGATGGAGCCGTTGGTCCAGATGTCCAGGATGAGACGGTCATAGTCCGTCATCTGGCCGACGCGGGCGTCTTCGACCTGGAAATTGACCTTGACGACGGGGGAAAAGTGGGCGTCGAGGTAGACAGTGCCGAGCGGCGCATGCTCGAGTTCGAATTCCTCGGAGGTGACATAACCCCGGCCCTTGGCCACCTTGATTTCCATGTCCAGTTTCGCGCTTTTCGCCGTGGCGTTGAGAATCACATGGTCAGGGTTATAGACCGAGATGGGCTGGCCCTTGAAGAGCATCTCGGCGGTGATGGACGCCTGGCCGCGATGCGAAAAGGAGAAGATGAGCGAATCGCCCTGCTCCAGTTGAATCTGACACTTCTTCAAATTGAGCACCACATCGGTGACATCTTCCTGGACGCCGGGGATCGCGGAGAATTCGTGGTTGACCCCTTCGATGCGGATGGCGGTGACGGCGCTTCCCTGGAGCGAAGCGAGGAGCACGCGGCGCAGGGAATTGCCGACCGTGGTGCCATAGCCGCGCTCAAACGGCTCCACCACAATCCGCGCGTATTTTTCGTCGGACCCGTCGTCGAATTTGACATACTTCGGCAAGGTGAAGTCAGCAGATATCATATCTTCACGCCTTTCAAGCATCGTGGCACGGCCTCCGCGCCGCATCGGGCGCCGCGTTGGCCGGCCCTTTCCCCAGCATCGGTGCGCATAAATGACATTGTGCGGTCCGTCATACGCGGCGGCGCTTCGGCGGGCGGCAACCATTGTGCGGGATGGGGGTGACATCCTTGATGAGGGTCACCGTCAGTCCCGCCGCCTGAATCGCGCGGATGGCGGATTCCCGTCCGGCGCCGGGGCCGTTCACATGGACCCGGACTTCCTTCATTCCCAAATCGAGCGCTTTCTTGCCGGCCTGTTCCGCGGCCAATTGCGCGGCGAAGGCCGTGCTCTTGCGCGAACCGGAAAAGCCCACCTGGCCCGCGCTCGACCACGCCACGACATTGCCCTGCATGTCGGTAATCGAGACGATGGTGTTGTTGAAGGTCGCCTGAACGTGCGCCACCCCGGACGACACGCTCAGGGCGGTGCGGCGCTTTCTGCTCTTGCTCTTGCGTTTCTCTTTGGCCACGAGTCTTGTTCTCCTTTGAAAACCGCGCCGGCGCGGGGCGGTCTATTTCTTCTTGATGGCGGTGCGGCGCGGCCCTTTGCGGGTGCGCGCGTTGGTGTGGGTGCGCTGGCCGCGCACAGGCAGACCGCGCTTGTGGCGCAAGCCGCGATAGCAGCCGATATCCATCAGCCGCTTGACGTTCGCCGCCACTTCGCGCCGGAGGTCGCCTTCCACCTTGTATTCGGCCTGGATGACAGAGGACAGCGCGCTCGCCTGCTCGTCGGTCAAGTCGCGCACGCGGATGTCCGGGCTGATGCCGGTGCGTTCAAGCACCTTTTTGGCGCGGGTGGGGCCGATGCCGTAGATGGCGCGCAGCCCTGCTTCCACGCGCTTTTCACGGGGGAGGTCTATGCCGACAATACGTGCCATGAATCGCGTCTCCTGGAGGTTAGCCCTGGCGTTGCTTGTGCTTGGGGTTTTCGCAAATGACCCGCACATGCCCGTGACGGCGGATAATCTTGCACTTCTCACAAATCTTTTTCACTGAACTGCGGATTTTCATCTCATGCTCCCGCGCCACGCGACTTCGGCCCCGGCCGATTGCCGCCCGCGCATTCCCCGTCCTCCGGGGCTTCCTATTTGTAACGGTACGTAATTCTTCCCTTGGTCAAGTCATACGGCGACATCTCCAGTTTCACCTTGTCGCCGGGCAGAATGCGGATGAAGTTCATGCGCATCTTGCCGGAGATGTGCGCCAACACCCGGTGGCCGTTTTTCAGTTCAACGCGAAACATCGCATTGGGCAGCGGCTCCACCACGGTGCCTTCCACTTCTATCGCTTCTTCTTTCATGCACTCCGTCGCCGTTAGTCTTCGCGCCGGCCCCAGACCCATTCCGATTCCAGGGCGGACAGGATTTCGCCGCCGCCCTCGCGCACCACCACGCTGTGCTCGAAATGGCCGCTGGGCTTGCCGTCGGCGGTCACCGCCGTCCAGCCGTCTTCCAGCACTTTCACTCTATGCGTTCCCATGTTCACCATGGGTTCTATGGCAATCACCATGCCCTCCTTCAGGAGGGGTCCCGGCGACCCTGCGTCAAAGTTGGGCACTTGCAATTCTTCGTGCATCAACTCGCCGATGCCGTGCCCCACGAAGGCCCGCACCACGTTGAAACGGGCCTCGCGGCA
>CAZLII010000588.1:0-3323 GCA_964559065.1 uncultured Nitrospirales bacterium
ATGCCGATCACGGCTTCGTATTCCATCGAAATATCCTCAGGCTATGGGCGGCTTGCCCATCTGAATGCCGCTGTTCTGTTCGTAGCAGTGCGCCGCGCGCAGCAGTGTCGCCTCGTCAAAAGGCCGGGCCATCAACTGAATGGCCGCCGGCAACCCGGACGCGCAAAGCCCGCAGGGCAGCGAAATGCCCGGCAGCGTCGCGAGATTGGTGGAAATGGTATAGATATCGCTGAGGTACATTTCCAGCGGGTCGGCGGTTTTCGCGCCGAATTCAAAGGCTGGCGTCGGGGAGGTCGGCGTGGCGATGATGTCGCACTGCTCAAAAGCCTTGTCGAAATCCTCCCTGATAAGCCGCCGCACCTTCTGCGCCTTGAGGTAATAGGCGTCGTAATAGCCGCTGGAGAGTACATAGGTGCCGAGCATGATGCGCCGCCTGACCTCCGGGCCGAACGCGGCGCTCTTGGTCTTGACGTACATCTCGCGCACGTCCTTTACGTCGGGATGCCGGAACCCGTAGCGCACGCCGTCGAAACGCGCGAGATTCGCGCTGGCTTCCGCCGTGCAGATGATGTAATAGACGGCGATGGCGTACTCGGAATGAGGGAGCGAGACCTCGACCACCTCCGCGCCCTGTCGGCGGAGTACGTCAATCGCAGTCATCACTTTCTCGCGCATTTCCGGTCCGAGGGCTTCTGTGAAACATTCGCGCGGCATGTCCACGCGCAGCCCGCGGACGTCGCCGGTAAGCGCCTGCGTGAAGTCGGGCGCCTGCAGGTCGGCGGATGTGGCGTCCAGCGGGTCCCTGCCGCAGATCACGTTGAGCGTCAGCGCGGCGTCTTGTACATCCTTGGTCAACGGGCCGATCTGGTCGAGCGAAGAGGCGAAGGCCACCAACCCGTAGCGGGAAACCCGGCCATAGGTGGGCTTGATGCCCACGCAACCGCATAGACACGCCGGCTGGCGGATGGAGCCGCCGGTGTCGCTGCCCAGGGAGGCGGCGCACATGTCCGCCGCGACAGCGGCGGCGGAACCTCCGCTGGAGCCGCCCGGCACGCAACGCAGATTCCAGGGGTTCCGGGTGGTCTTGATGGCGCTGTTTTCCGTGGAGGAACCCATGGCGAACTCGTCCATGTTCACCTTGCCGAGGAAGACCGCACCCGCCTCCGCAAGTTTCCGCACGACTGTGGCGTCATAGGGACTGCGGAAACCTTCCAATATTTTCGCGGCACAGGTTGTGAAGCCGTGTTGTGTGCAGAGGACTTCCTTGAGGGCTATCGGCGCGCCGGCCATCGCGCCGGGGTCTTCGCCGCGCCGGACCTTGTTGTCCACGGCGGCGGCCTGTTCCAACGCATAGTCACTCCAGACCTGCGTATAGGCGTCCACTTTGGGTTCCACCTCCGCAATGCGGTCCAGGTAACTTTGCGTCACCTCCACCGCGCTGACCTCGCCGCGCCGCACGGCGTCGCGGATTTCGTGAGCGGTCTTTGCGTACCACGCCGTCATGCCTCATCTCCTTCAAGGATGCGCGGCACGATGAAGTATTGTCCGTCATGCACGGGCGCGTTCTGCAACGCCGCTTCATGTGGAATGGAAGGTTCGAGGACATCCTCACGGAAGACGTTGGTCATCTCCATGGCGTGCATCATTGGTTCCACATTGGTCGTGTCCAGTTCGTTCAATTTGTCCATGTACGCGAGAATCTCGCCCATCTCCTGCACGAGACGTTCCTTCGCCGCCTCGTCCAGTTCCAATTGCGCCAGACTCGCCACATATTCCACGTCGTTGGTTGATATTTTGCTCATGTCTGTCCTTTTCAGAAAAACGTCCGGTGGAAGGAAGCATAGAATAGCATGGGATCGCCGGGGGATTCCAAAAGCGGCGTGTTCAGCATCAGGTTGTTCCTACCGCCTATTTTCAACCAGGCAGGCGATGCCCATGCCGCCGCCGATGCACATGCCCGCCACGCCGAAGCGCACGCTGCGCCGCCGCATCTCATGGATAAGCGTAACCAACACCCGCGCGCCGGTGCAGCCGATGGGATGCCCCAGGGCAATCGCCCCGCCATTTACGTTTATCAGCGCCGTATCTACGCCCAACTCACGAATCACGGCGATGGACTGCGCGGCAAAGGCTTCGTTCAGTTCCCACAGTTCGATGTTCTCCACGCGCTTGTCGTTCTTTTCCAGCAACTTGCGCACTGCGCCCACCGGCCCCAATCCCATTACGCGGGGATCGCAACCGGAAGAGCGCACATCGCGGAGATAGACCGCACCGGAGATGTCAACGCCTTTGGGGACCGCGTCTTCGGCCACGACCAGCATGGACGCGCCCGCGTCATTGATGCCCGACGCGTTGGCCGCTGTGACGGTGCCGTTCGGCTTGAACGCGGGGCGGAGTTTGGCCATCTTGTCCAGGTCTGTGTCCGCTTTTGGGTGTTCGTCCGTGTCCACGAGGACTTCGCCCTTGCGCTGACGCACCTTCACCGGCACGATTTCGGCCTTGAAAAGCCCTTCCTGCATGGCGCAGGCGCATTTGCGCTGACTTTCCAAGGCGAACGCGTCCTGTTCTTCCCGGCTGATCCCGTATTGTTCGGCGATATTCTCCGCCGTGATGCCCATGTGATAGTCGTTGAATATCTCCCACAGGCCGTCCAGGATCATGCCGTCCACCGCCTTGGCATCGCCCAGCCGCGCCCCCGACCGCATCGCGGGCAACAGGTACGGGGTCATGCTCATGTTTTCCACGCCGCCCGCCATCACCATGTCGGCGCGGCTCAGTAGAATGCTTTGCCAGGCCAATTCCACCGCCTTCAGACCCGACCCGCAGACCTTGTTGACGGTGAACGCCGGTACTGTCTCCGGGGCACCGCAACCAATCGCGATCTGGCGCGCGGGGTTCTGTCCTTGCCCCGCCTGCAACACATTGCCGAAGATCACCTCGTCCAACTGCGCCGCATCCGCATGGGTCCGCGCCAGGGTTTCATTTGTCACTGTGACGCCCAGTTCCACCGCCCGCGTATTCGCAAACACCCCGCCCATGGAACCAATCGGCGTCCGCACCGCGCCAAGCAACAATACATTCCGCATAGTCGAGTCTCCATGTTGTTTCCGTTCCCACCAGTCGCGCCGATTGTATCAGGCGCAAAAGGAAAAACCCCAATTGACCGCGACTCAGTGTTGTCCAAATTATTCCTTGTGTCGAAAAGGCCTGCTATGTTGATCTGCCCCCTCACCCCACCCCTCTCCCAGAGGGAGAGGGAGTTTATGACAAAACCTGAGGAATGTTCTTGCTCCCTCTCCCTTTGGGAGAGGGGCGGGGTGAGG
>CAZLII010000589.1:0-3319 GCA_964559065.1 uncultured Nitrospirales bacterium
TTGATATAGCCGTCCGCCTCTCCATAGCCGCCACTCAAGGTCAGCGTGGAGACATGGCGTTCGCCCTTGCGCACCACCTCCACCCCGAAAGAGGTGTCCATCGTATCTGTGTTGCCCTGCCGCATGGACAATGCCGCGTCCACAACGGCGCCCCAGCGCTTTGGCTTGGCCGGTTCCGACGGCATTTCGGGCGTTTCGGGTGCGCGTTCGACGGATTCAATCGCCGTGACGTCGGCGCATAAATCGCCGCCCGAAAAGACCAGCCATTGGCCATCATCTTTCGGTTGCAGCGTCGCCTCCATCTCCACGCCGTCGCGCAGGCGCACCGTCATCGCTTCCTCCGTCTTGATGGACAGCACCGCATCCTGCCGGATGGATATCGCGCCTGCATACTCCGTTGTGAGGGTCAGGGTCCCATCACGCAAAGACTCGATGCGGCCGGACAGGACGTCGCCATTGTGCAGGCGCACCACGTCCGCCCCGGCCGCGACCGTCCCCAGTCCTACAAGCATCAATAACGCTGCATCCCACCGCATGTTTCATGCCTCCAGTTGAATTTCTCGCCAAGGTCGCCGCAATGGTTGCCGGTCTTAACTGACAGATGGTGGACAATAAACCAGCATCCCCCTGGCGCGAAGCGCCGGGGGATGCCTGATTCCGGAAATCACTCCACAAATAAAGCATCACGAACAAACGAGAACACTTTGTTTTTTGTACATTCGTGTCCGGTTGAAGCACCCTTCCTTAACCGAACCCGAATGATTTTTTGTGTGAGTCCTTATCGTTGTTCCCTCACGCATTATAGCAGCATGGGCGGGATAATATGGCAACAGGAGGCGTTTATGCATTATCATACGCCGAAACCATTCAATCCGAGAGGAGTACGCCGCCATGCGCAAGGAGTCGCTTGAATTTCTGAAGCAGATGATTCATACGCCCAGTCCGTCCGGTTCTGAAGGGGAAATCCAGAAGGTTTGCCGGGACTATGCGAAGCCGTTTGTGGATGAAATTTACAAGGATGTCCACGGCAACCAGTTTCACGTTTGTAACAAAGGCTCGGCGACCCGGATCATGCTGGCGGGGCATGTGGACGAAATCGGCCTGATGGTGAACACGATTGACGACAAGGGTTTCCTGGGCGTCGTGCCGATCGGCGGTGTGGATACGGCCATCCTGGGTGGACAGCGCGTGGTGGTGCACGGCGCGAAGGGGCGGGTGTCAGGGGTCATCGGCCGCAAGGCCATCCATCTCACGCCGGAAAAGGACCGCAACAAGGCCCTCGAATTGCACGAGATGTGGGTGGACATCGGCGCGAAGGACAAAAAGGATGCCGAAAAAATCGTGGCCATCGGCGACAGCATCACGATTGACGCGGGGTTCATGGAACTGCGCGACAACAAGGTGGTGGCGCGCGCCTTTGACGACCGGATCGGCGCGTTTGTCTGCCTGGAGGTCATGCGCCTGATCCACGGGCGGAAAATCAATGTTGCGGTATATTGCGTGACGACCGTGCAGGAGGAAATCGGACTGCGCGGCGCCACCACCAGCAGTTACGGCGTCCACCCGCATGCAGGCATTGCGGTGGACGTCGGTTTCGCCACCGATCATCCCAAGGGCGACGGCGAGCGCTACGGTCAGGCCAAGATCGGCGGTGGACCGCTCATTGATCGCGGGCCGAACATCAACCCCGTCGTGCATCGCGGACTGCTGGCTGCAGCGAAAAAACGCCGCATTCCCGTGCAGCATGTGGCCGCGCCGCGCGGCACCGGCACCGACGCCAACGCCATGCAACTCAGTCGCGGCGGCGTCGCCACCGGCCTCGTCGGCATCCCCACCCGCTACATGCACACCCCCGTGGAACTCATCTCGCTCACCGACGTGGACCGCGCCTGCGCGCTCATCGCGGAGTGGATTTGCGCCCTGCCCAAAGACGCCTGCTTCATTCCATGATTGTCGTTTATGAATACGGGAGACACGAGGCGCTCAAGATTTCGCTCGTCTGCCGCCTGCCCGCACTGAAATTGAGGGCAATTCAATCCTTCGACACCAGCGCCTTGAGGTATTCGCTTTTCATGGCGGTGATATAGGACACCTTGATGCCCTTGGGGCAGGCCACCTCGCACTGGTAATGCTTGGAGCAACTGCCGAAGCCTTCCTTGTCCATTTGTTGGATCATGGAGACGGCGCGCCGTCGGCGTTCGATGTTGCCTTGGGGCAGTTTGGCGAGTTGGGTGATTTTCGCGGCGGTGAAGAGGCTTGCGGAGGCGTTGGGGCACGCGGCCACGCATGCGCCGCAGCCGATGCACGCCGCGGCGTCCATGGCCTCTTCCGCGGCGCGTTTGGACACGGCGACGGCGTGGGCTTCCGGGGCCTCGCCGGTGCGCACGGAGATGTAGCCGCCGACGCGGATGATGCGGTCGAGGGCGGAACGGTCCACGACCAAGTCCTTGACGATCGGGAAGGCTTCGGCGCGGAAAGGCTCGATAACAATGGTGTCGCCGTCGTTGAAGTGGCGCATATGCACCTGGCAGAGGGTGGTGGCGCGGAGGGGGCCGTGGGCGCGCCCGTTGACCACCGCGCCGCATGTGCCGCAAATGCCCTCCCGGCAATCACTGTCGAAAGCGATGGGTTCCTTGCCCTCCTGCTCCAGGCGCGTGTTGACCACGTCAAGCATTTCGAGGAACGACATGTCCGGCGAAACGTTTTCGGCCACATAGGTTTCAAAGCGCCCTTTGACGTGCGGGCCTTCCTGCCGCCAGACCTTGATCTTGAGGTTCATGGTTTGTTCCGACATCACTTGTAACTCCGCTGCGCCGGGGTGATCTCATGAAACGCCAGCGCTTCCTTGTGCAGCGCGGGCGCTGCGCCGACGCCGGTGAATTCCCACGCGGCGACGTAGCAGAAGCGCTCATCATCCCGTTTCGCCTCCCCGTCTTCGCTCTGGTGCTCTTCGCGGAAATGGCCGCCGCAGGATTCCTCGCGGTGGAGGGCGTCCCGGCACATCAATTCGGAAAATTCGAGGTAATCCGCCACGCGCCCCGCGCGTTCCAGCACCTGATTGAAGGTTCCCGGCGAACCCACCACGTTGACGTTTTCCCAATACTCTTCCCGAATCTCAGGAATGCGGCGCAGCGCCGTTTCCAACCCCTGCCGGTTCCGCGCCATTCCGCAGTGGTCCCAGAGCAGCAGGCCAAGTTCGCGATGGAATTCATCCACCGTCCGTTTTCCACGACATTCGACCAGCCGCGTAATGCGATCCCGGACCTCGCGCTCGACATCGTCAAACGCGTTGTCGTCCGCCCCGACGCCCGCCGGTCCC
>CAZLII010000590.1:0-3313 GCA_964559065.1 uncultured Nitrospirales bacterium
CACCCCGACAGCACCGACAGAATCGCCTCCTGCAGGCGATACATCGCCTCGTTGAACGCGCAGACTTCACTGAGATTGTCGTGCGGGGCGCAGTAATCCCCCAGCACCTTGCCCTGACACGCTTCCACAATATCCAGCAGGGTGATCTCCGCGGGCGGCCGGCCCAGCGTGACCCCCCCGCGCGCGCCCCGATGGGTCTTCAACAGGTCCGCTTTGGCCAACTGCGTATGAATCTTGCCCAGGTACGTGGGGGAAGCCCCGAGACGCTTTGCGATTTCCAGGGGTGGAACCGGCGCCTCGCCGGGACGCCGCGCGATGTACATAAGCGCCTGGATGGCGTTGATACTGGTTTTCGTGAGCATGCGAATTACCCTTCCACAATGTGCTGTAAAGATATCCCATTGCGCCCGGCCCATGCCAGCGCACCGCGCGCCGCGTTACGCGTGAAGTGTGCAAAACTTGAATTATTATAAAGTCCTATAAGTCCTATAGGTCCTATAGGTCCTATTAAACTGAAAGATCAGGTATTCTCCAAAAAGCGCCGCTGTCCCATCCGGCATCGCAGACGAAGCCCCTGCGCCATCCGGCGCAGGGGCTTCGCAGCAGAAAATCTCAGGAAACGCCAACGCAGGCGGCGGCGTCCTTGCGGCCGTCTTCGCCTATCGGTTCCAGGTCAAACGTTTCCTGGAGCACCTTGAACACGTTCGGCGTGACGAATGCCGGGAGTTTCGGTCCCAGCCGGATGCCCTTCACGCCCAAATGCAGCAGCGTCAACAGCACCGCCACGGCCTTTTGCTCGAACCAACTGATGCAGAGGGTCAGCGGGAGTTCATTGACCGAGCATTGGAAGGCATCCGCAAGCGCAAGTGCCAGTTGAATCGCGCCATAGGCGTCGTTGCACTGGCCCATGTCCAGGAATCGCGGCAACCCGGCGACCGTGCCGTAGTCGTGGTCGCGGATGCGATACTTGCCGCAACCCAGGGTCAGGATGAGCGATTCCTGCGGCGCTTGCTGCGCGAATTCCGTGAAGTAGTTGCGGCCCGGCTCCGCGCCGTCGCAGCCGCCGACCAGGAACACATGCTTTATCTCTCCCGCTTTCACTGCGTCAATCACCTTGTCCGCAATACCCAGTAGAAAACTGTAATGGAAGCCGATGGTGGAGGTCTTGATGGCGGTGGGCTTCAGCGCGCCTATCTTCTTCGCGCATTCAATAACCGGCGTGAAGTCGTCATCCTTGATGCACACCGTGCCCGGCACCGCCGTCACCCGCGTGGTGAACAGGCGATTGCCGTAGGTGTTCCGCGCGGCGGGGATGAGCACGCAGTTCGTCGTCGCGACGATGGGGCCGCCAAAATCCTCGAATTCCTGCCGCTGTTTCTGCCACGCGCCGCCATAATTGCCCGCGAGGTGGGGATATTTCCTCAGTTCCGGGTACATGTGCGCCGGAAGCATCTCACCGTGTGTATACACCTTGATGCCGGTGTCCTTGGTCTGTTCCAGGATGTTTTTCAGGTCAAGAAGGTCATGTCCCGTCACCAGGATTCCGGGGCCTTCCTGAATTCCCTCCTTCACCTCTACCGGCCCCGGCTGGCCAAAGATTTCCACATGACCGTCGTTGAGCAGTTGCATGGTTTTCAGGTTCATGCGACCGCATTCCAACACCAGCCCCAGCAGCGAGTCCATATCGAAATTCACATTGGTCATCGTGGCGAAGAGCGCCTCCTCAATGAAGGCCTCTACTTCAGGATCCGTCTTGCCCAGTCGCCGCGCATGGCTCTTGTATGCCGCCATCCCCTTCAAGCCGTAAAGGAGGATTTTCTGCAGCGACTCGATGTCGGCATCCTTGCCGCATACGCCCTTCACCGTGCATCCCTTGCCGTCAAAAGTCTGCTCACACTGATCGCAAAACATCTGCATAACCCGTCTTCCTTCTTGGTTGTACTGTGGCCGGCGGCGCGCCGGTTGTTTTCGGCCGGCCGCCTTGATGGATAACGTGGATATTATATATCGCTTTTAGGCAAATGTCAAGCCCCCGTTCGGAGTGCACGCGCCAGCGTGCCAAGTCACGCAAACAATTGGACATCGCCGCAAGCGCATCGGGTATAGTGTATGCCATGCAGGGCGCTTGGCGTGTAGAAGCCTGAGGGCGGCGCCGCGTGGCGCGTAACGGATGAAGTGCTGTACAGACCATGACACAACAACGACGTCGTCGCCGGGTTGAATCCGGCCCGAACATCCAATGGTCCGGCTTCGGGCCGCTGTTTGACAGCAAGGGCCAGGAATGGAAGCGTTTCTATCGCCTGGAGACTTTGGCCGCGGCGGTGGACGGCGCGGTGCGCAGCAAGGATTGGTTTATCGTTCCCAGCATACAGGCGATACTGGGGCCGGCCGAGGTGACTTCGCTTTCCTTTCGACTGTTTCTGGAAAACAGAGACACGCTGATTTTCCGGCTGGACGCGATGAATACGCGGCGAAAGCGGGCCAGTTTGGCGTTTGTGGCGGCGAAGAACGACAAGGAATGCAGCGCGACGGCGCGGGCCGGGCATGCGCATCTGCGGACGCTGTATGACCGTGCTCCGGAATATGTGCTTCGCCCCTATCGCGGGGGCACGGTCTATTTGCCGGACCGCCACCGGCGCGCGGCGCATGGGCGCGTGGTTTACGCCTATGTAACCCAATGGCTGCCCGGCTATGAGGCGCTGGGCATTGACAGGAATATGCAGTTCTGCGCCCTTGGCGAACGCCGCCATACATTCACGATTGCGGAGACGGAGGCGCTGAAAGCCCAAGTGGTCACCCTGATGGCGGGCGCTTATGACGCCAAACGGCGCAACGGCATGGGCATTCCGGATGTAATGTCGGGCGATGTGCTGGTGCGGCGCGCAACGCGAGGCCTGCCGAAACTTAAACTAATCGGCTGTCGTCGTTTGGTGTCGGGCATGTCGCCCGTGAAGGCGCTGCACGCAATCCTTGCCGGGTCGTGGGATTGCGGCGGGAGACATATGCCTTTGTCGCCATCCAATCCGGAGACGCTGTGGGAAGGGTTGGCGGCCGCATTGGGCCGGGAGATTGCCGGGCAGTGGATCCGGCAATATCTGGATGCCGTGGAGAACAGCAGGCTCACGCCTGCTACGGTGGATCTTGCAGAACTGCGTGAAATCGTGATGAAATAACGCAACTCTCGGGACAGACGTAGAGATTTCCCTGGCAGGAGAAGGTGGACGAAATGATGTATCTGCGTTGGATGATTTTCCTGGCGCTTGTGATTGCGGGCGGCGGCGATCAAATGCCCAAATACCAGGCAATGGTCAAA
>CAZLII010000591.1:0-3307 GCA_964559065.1 uncultured Nitrospirales bacterium
GCGTGATGGAATGCGGGTTGGGGCCGATATCATTGGCGTCAATCAACCAGGAAAGGGGGCCTTTGATCTCCACTTCCCGGTCCAGACCGCTGATGTAACTGTAGGCCGCCTGCGTCTTCAGTTGCGGCAGCCGCTGGGACGCCGCCTGACCGGTCCGCGCTTCGGCGGCTTTCACCGCCTCGGCGGCGGCCAGGGCCTGCGCGTTCTGTTCCACGGCAATCGCCACGCACTGCTCCACGTCCAGGAACACGGTATCCGGTGCGGCGTCCGGTTGCGCAGGCGGCGCGTAATCATCCACGCCGTCCAGCACCGCCTGCACGCCTTCGAGCAAGACGTTTATCGGCGCGGCGTTTTCCGGCGTCGCTTCCGTTGCCGCCGCGCCCGGCGCGGCTATCCACCCCGCCAACACAATCCATGCCAGCCATGCGCTTTTCATGCATTGTCCTCGTATTGCGTTTTTTCCCTGGGATCGTTGTGGATCATACGCGGGGCCGCCGGGGCTGTCAATGCTGCCTGGAAGACGCCAGGATTCCATGCAAGAAACGCGGCAAGATGCCGCGTCTACCGCGTCTACTTTCGCCGGGGCTGTCAATGCTCCCTGCGGGTGCTGCGTCTTGCGGGGCGCGGGCGTCAGGCTTTGACGGTGACGAGGGTCAGTTCGCAGTCCAATCCCCGGTTGTTGTGGGCAGGTTGCAGGCGGTCGAGTTTGTACATGACCACGAGGTCATCGCCGCTGTAGACCTTGTGGAGGAAATCAATCAATTCCTTGAGGGTGACACCCTGAAGGCGCAGTTGGACCATCGGCTGCCGGGCGGTGGCGCGGCGGGTGCGGTAGTTTTCGAGTTGGGCGCGGCCGGTCAGGTCTGCCTCGCGGAGTTTGTTGTTGATGTAGGAGAAGATGTCGAAATTGGACGGCCTGGTCGCCAGGCGCTCCATGATGCGCTCCTGGCGGCGCAGCCGGTCCTCCTCATCCTCCTTCATGAGTTGCATCATCGCGAGGTCGTGCTTGAGTTGTTCGAGGTCCCGGCGCGACTCCTCGAATTGGTGGTACGGCCCGGCGGGAATATAAGCAAGCAGCGCGATAACAAGCGTGAGCGCAAGCGCGCCCAGCGCAAGCCCTGTGCGTTCGCGCGGATCAAGATTCAGTTTCATTGGATTCCTCCGAAGGGCGGTTTATCTTTATGGCGAAAGTGGTCATCTGGTCCTGCAGACTGAGATCGGGGTCTTCATCCACCCGGAACAGTCTGGAGGTCTTGAGATTTGCGAACACTTCGTTGAAGGCGGTGGCATCGTTGGCCTTGCCTTGGATGCGAATCCACCAACTCTGGGCTTCCGGCGGAGCGACACGGATGTCCAGAATGGTCACTTTGTCTCCAGGCATCTTCTCCCCGATTTCCAGGAGGATGTCCAGCAGGCTGGGATCGTTGAACATGTCAATGTCCACCTCCGCGCCCAGTCCCTGGTCGGCCATCGCCTCCATTTCCTCGCGTAATTCGGCGATGCGGTCCTGGACAATCACCGCTTCCGCCTGGTTGCGCAGGGCGCCCTGATAGTAATGGAACGCCCAGCCCAACAGGGCGATCAGGGCGAGGCAGGAGGAAAACATGAGGTGCGCCACAACGCCGCGCAGCGCGCCTTGAAGGTCCGGTTCCGCACGGCGGAAATCCACGGCGCAGGGGCCGCCCGCCGCGCCGACTGCCGCGCCGGCGAGCGCTTCCCACTTATTGCATTCCGCGCCGTCTGTGCCATCCCCAAGTGACGATGGGCCGCCCTTCGGTTTGGGGATAAGCGCAGCGTCCTCCACCGGCAGCCCGATCGCCTCCGCAAAGATGTCGCGTTCCTCCGGCGTGAAGTCAAGCCCAGTGACATGAATGCGGTCGAAATCGCCGTCACCGCGCCACTTGGCCATAAAGCCGCGCAGGCTGTTCTGCACTTCGCGGGCCGCGACGGCCGGATTCTCGCGCAACTGGGCTGCGCCGCAGGGCAGATGCCGGCAGTAAGCGATGCGCTTGTTGTAAACCACCACAATGCTGGAGGCGTTTTCGCGCACATGCAGGACCGCATTCAGTCCTTTTGTCCGCTTCCCCGAAACGAGCCACAGGCCCGTGAGCGCGGCGGCGTCCACCGCAACCGCCTCGGCATCCACGCCCGCCGCCTCCAGGATGGCCTGTTGTTCCTCCAGATGCGCCCGGCGCATGCCTACGGCGAATACGTCGGTTTCGCCGTCGAACTCGGCGACGATGTTGAAGTCCAACAGCAGTTCCTCGATGGGAAAGGCAAGATGCGGTTCCAACTCATAGCACACCGCCGCAGCAACGCGGCGGCGTCCCCGGAAGGGGATGGTGATGGCGCGCATGAGGCAGTATTCCGTGCCGACGCACAGGACGTAGGCGGCCGGCCGGCTCACCAGAACCGAAAGCGCCTCATCCAAAGCGCACACGAGGGCGTCAAACCGCTCTTCCGGCGTGTCATATACCGCCCGGCGTTCCGCCCGTTCCAGCAGTTTCGGCATGCCGCCGCTTGTCTTGAAGACCGCCACCCGCACATCGTCGCCGAGAAATTCGATGGCGGCCACTTTCGCTTTCAACAACATTCACATCGCTCCTGATTCGTGGGCATTTACTTCATATCGCGCATTCTAGCAAAACCAGCGGGTTCCGCTATCGCTGCACTCACCCTACACACCCTACGACTACTGGACCCCCGCTTCCGCGGGGGTGACGGGGCAGGGGTGATTGGGCAGTGGCGGGTTCCGCTTCGCTGCATCCACCCTACGACTGCTACGATTGCTACGTTTCATCGGATGACCTTCCAGTCGAGGACACGAAAAGGCTCCAGGGGGATGGATTCCTCAGTGAATTCTCCAGGATCGCCCTGTTGCTGGTTCGGTATCAACCCGGCTTCCGCCGGATTAAGCGGCGTGCGCCAGACATACGCCTCGATGCGCACGAGCACATCCTCGAGCATGCCGTCGCCGTAGATGCGAAACACATTGCTGCCTACGATGAATCCCTGCTGAGACTGGCCTGCCGCGGGGTCCAGGAGTTCGGGGTCCACGTTGCTTTGCTGGAGTTGCGGCGGCAATTGCTGTTGTTGCTGTTGCCGGGTGGAACCTCCCAGGCCGTATCGGTCGAGTTGCGACATGTGTACAATCGGCTCCATGCGCACTTCGTCATAGATCTGCTGGGCAAGGGATATGTCCGGAACGCCACCGCCGGCCGCCATTACGGCGGCGATGACCTCCTCGCGCGCCGTGTTGATGTTGACACGGCCCTGCCAATCGCCGTGGACCGTCAGGTATTCCGTC
>CAZLII010000592.1:0-3305 GCA_964559065.1 uncultured Nitrospirales bacterium
GATAGCGCAACTCCATGTAACCGTGGCACAGGTCGCCCTCGCTGTTGACCCGGGGGTCGGCCAGCGTCACCTGGTTCAGGTTGCGCGGGTCGGCGGGGTCAAGGATGGTATGGGGCGTGTATGACGGCAGAAAACGGTCCACGTCTTCCTGCCGGGGCAGGCTCACCGGCATTACGGTATGCGAGAGCAGGAAGCCGTCGTAACAGACCATTACCGGCACGTGAACCGTCTCGGCGATTTTGAACGCCTGCACGAAAGTGTCGAAGATTTCCTGGTTGTTGCGGCAGTGAATCTGAATCCAGCCGGCGTCGCGCTGCGACATCGAGTCCTGCTGATCGTTCAACACATTCCACGGCGCGGCCATGGCCCGGTTCACGCAACCCATGACAATCGGCAGGCGCGCCCCCGCGGCCCAGTGAATCTGCTCGCACATGTAGGCGAGGCCGTTCGCGCTGGTCGCCGTGAAAACGCGCGCCCCCACCGTGGACGCGGCGATGCAGACGGCGAGCGCGCTGTGTTCCGACTCCACCGTCACGAATTCGGCCTTGAGTTCGCCGCTTTCGATGAATTTCGAGAGATTCTCCACCACCGCCGATTGCGGCGTGATGGGGTAGGCGGCGACCACCTGCACGCGGCACAGGCGCGCCGCATGCGCCGCCGCCTCGTTGCCGGTGATGATGGCCACGCGACCATTCCCGCTACGCGGTTTCTCGTCCATCGCACGCGTTTTGCGGGAAGTCTTGGCGATTTGCCTTTGTTTTTTCTCCGTGATCATGCCGATTCCTCGGTTTCCGGGACCATCGTGATGGCGTCGGCGGGGCACACCTCGACGCATATCCCGCACCCCTTGCAATAGGTCAGGTCCACTTCGCTCCCGATTTCCTTTTTGATGACCCCCTCCGGGCAGAAGGCCCAGCACTGAAAACAGGCAGGACGGCCCGCCTTCACGGCCAGGCATTTCGACTGGTCCACGACCGGGCGCGCGCTGCGCCAGTCGCCCGTAATGCCCGCTTCGCCGCTGCAGGGCGTGGCCATGGCCGATTCATGCTTGCAGTCGCGAGTGCCCATGTCTTTTGCTCCGGATGGTTCCCGGCGGCGCGCCACGCGCTGCCGCGCCGTCAACATTTCGTGCGTTCGTAGGTCAGGCGCGCCGCCTCAAAATTGCGCCGCGCATGTTTTGGGGGAAACGCTTCTTCCAGGGTCGCCCGGATTTCGTCCAGCGAAACCAGGCCCGTGGCCCGGGCGACCGCGCCCAGCATCGGCGTGTTCACCATGGGTGCGCCCTGCACAATCAGGCCCGCCTCCACCGCCGCGCCGGTGGCATCCGCCGTGGCAATGCGGAAGTCGCCCGTCAACCCGATTTCGCCCGGTTCCAGGCGGGTGTTGATGATCAGCCAGGCGCCGGGCTTCATGCCCGCCGTGGCGTTCGCGCTTTTCAACAGGCTGTCGTCCAGCACCACAACCACATCAGGCGTCTCCACCTGTGAAAAAACCCGGATCGGCTCTGATGCCAGTCGCGTCGAAGCGGTCACCGGCG
The DNA here is from genome assembly GCA_964559065.1 of uncultured Nitrospirales bacterium. Lineage (GTDB taxonomy): Bacteria > Hydrogenedentota > Hydrogenedentia > Hydrogenedentales > CAILVY01 > CALEDJ01. The sequence continues at coordinate 1,538 of CAZLII010000592.1, forward strand.
CGCCCCGGCGCTCCGCGCCGAAGGACGGCGCGGAGGTCACGCCCGGGAACCCGGCCAGATAGGCCGCCGTGGCCAGGATTTTGGCCGAGGACACGGCCCCCTGCCCGCCGCGGCCGTGCCAGCGGATTTCGCACATCCCGTTCGCCCATGCGTTTGTCGGTGGTCCTTGTCCCATGATCGTCCCGTTATAATCCCAACTCCGCGCCAACGATGATCACGGTGATATCGCTGTGGAGGGGTCTGCAATCCAGTATCAACGTGGCGCGGCACATGCGCGCCTCCGAATGACAATCCTCACAAATGCCCGAGCGCACGCACGGCAGCGGCGCACCGGTGCTGTGCAGCGCCAGCGGCGCGCAGACATCCTTGATCCGCGCCAACGCAGCCTCCAAGGTCGGCACGATTTTGTTTGCGCCTATGACCAATATGCACTTGCCCGGACCGAACGTTGTCGCCGCGATGCGGTTGCCGATGCCGTCCGTGCTCACCAACTGGCCCTTCAACGTCACCGCGTTGACGCTGCTGAGGAACACATCCGCTGTCAGTTGCGCCCGGCGGACCGCCAGAATTTCCTCGTCGGACAAACCCGGCGCCCAATGATCGTAAAGCGTGTGGCCCCGGCGTTTCAGGTCTTCCGGGATGCCCAACTCCCGCAGCGTCATCGAACCCGCCACCCCCACCGTCGCGCCAGCAGGTATTCTCTGGAGGATTTCCTCCCGCGCACGCTCCCGGTCCGCCGCATACGCCGCATCAAAACCCGTTTTCCCGAGGGCATGCACCGCGCTCATCGCGCGCTGTTCCTGCCGCCACCGCTTGATGCTCTCCATGCCCGCCTGCCGGTTCGCATACAACTCCCGTGGGAGAACAAATCCCCCGCCCCGGCCTGAATCTTTTTCGGACATCTAAAACGCCTCTGAATTCCCGGCGAATACGCGCGGCAGCCCACTCAAGAATTGATTGTTTATTATACCAAACAGGCGAATATGAAGGCAAAGACAGGCCCGCTTGCTTGAAACACGCACAGTGATGCATATATTGACGGGCGCCCACCCTGTTGCAGGAACACCGGGGCACAGTGATAGTCGCCATAAACCAGGGCGTTGCACCGCGGAAGCGGTGCAACGAGAGGATGGGGTGCTCATGAGAAGAAATGGCCCGCTGCCGGTGTTTGCCCCGGCGCTTCATGGTATTCACGGCACGCGGCGGGAGACCACGCGGTAAAAGCAGTAAAAACCCAACACGACGGACAGCAGCACCACGCCCGCCAGGATCAGCCCGCCGCCGCCGAAGCGGCGGTCAAGGTAGTCTCCCAAGAACACCCCCCCGACAATCGGCCCCGCAATGGACAGCGCAATCTCCCCCGCAAGTCCCAACGCGGACAACGCCCCCTGCTCCGAACCCCGCCCTGATGTGTTCATCGTGTGGTCCCATTTTTCATGACGGGCGAAATACCTTGTGACACCGCTCCGGCGGTGGAACGTGTGAAACCATTGAAGCACTATCCATGAATCACCTGTAAACCGTTGCCACAACCATAAATGCTATGGTGTGCATTGTAACCGGGTCAAAATGAAACAACAAACTCGGGGAGCGATGCGGATATTGTTTTAATAAGAGTGGACAGTGAGCATTATTATTGCCTCGTTATACCGCAGGAGCGGTGTAACGAGGGAAAAAGGATTTCTCGCTTCGCTCGAAATGACAAGGCTATGCTGCTAAGAAAGTAGGGCACTTTCTTTTGTGAATCGCCGCCGGAGGCGGCAGGGGA
>CAZLII010000593.1:0-3292 GCA_964559065.1 uncultured Nitrospirales bacterium
AGTTGGAGCAGGGTCGGGCCGAGGTCTTCGATGCTGCTCAGCCCGACCTGGGTGCGCGCTACGCCCTGCGGCATGGCGAGAATAATCGGCACCCGCAACGCGGACTCCGTCAGGGCCGGCACGCCCGGCCCGCGCGGATTGATCGTGAAATCCAGGCCGTAGGGCGCGGTAATCACGATGCAGGTTTGTTCATATTCCGGAAGGGCCTTGAGGCGGTCCAGGAAATGCCCGATTTGCCGGTCCATGTCTCGGAGCATGGTGTCATAGACATCCTCCGGACTTGGCGAACGGGGCGTGCGCAAAAACGTGCTGCCATGCCGGGGCAGCAGTTGCTGTCCAGCGAGTTCCCGCAGCCGGATGAACACAAAAAACGCCTCTTCCCGGTGGGCCGTGATCCATTCCAGCGCTTTGTTCAGCGTAACCTGCGCCCCGGCATGCACAGGTGCGCCCGGCAACGGGTCGGCTGCGGCATTGGGCGGCGCAACCAATGGGAACACCGGATCGAAGAGATTGAATCCGCGCTCAAATCCGTTGCCGTAAGTCAAATCATGTCCGCCCGGCGCTTCCGCCTCAGTGAACGCGGCGGTGGCGTACTGTTTTGCCATCAGGCACTGTGGGATGGTCTGGATGCCGTCCGAGAGCGGACCGTGATGTGCACCGAGGAACCCGTGCACCAGCGGGCTCACCCCGGTCAACAGGCTCATCAACGCGGCGGATGCCTCCGGCGCGTTCGTAAAAGCGTAACTGAACAGCACCGCGCGCTCAGCCAATTCCTTCATGGTCGGGGTGGTATTGCGCGCATAGCCGAACACGCTGCACCGTTCCGCGTTCAGCCCGTCAATCGCGATGAGGACGATATTCGGCGCTTTCATCTCAGGTGTGCGCATCGTGTGGAAAAAAGGCCCTGATACCAGCATTTCCCGGCTCGACACCGCCACAGGACGCAGCCCCGTCAGCCGCACCCATTCCGGCTCCTTTTTTCCACTCCACAGTATCTCGCAATCCGTGGCCCCCTCCGGGATTTGGTCGCCGGGCAAGCGTATCTCGGCCCATTCCTCATCCGTCAAATTGACCGTCATTAATATCGGTTTCTGGCTAGAACCATTTATTTGTATCGTTATGTAGAGGATCTCCGGAAGATCCTTGATCTCTGGCGGTTTCGCCCATCTCAGCACCAGATTGCGTCCCGCCTGGCCGTGCAGACCAACGCGGAATATGGCCCCTTCGGGTAGTGTCCGCGCAAGTGCGTAGGCGCTGCCGACGCGGTGGGGCGCAGGGGCCGTCAACGGGATTTCCCTGGCGCGGTCCAGGGATTTATTCCACCGCTCATAGGACGAGTGGGCGGCAATCAAACACACGGCGGCAAGGGCCACCCACACGGGCGCGATGAGGCGGCGTCCCGGGGCCGATTGCAGCGCGGCGAAGAAGGAGACCATTTTGAAGAATGCATGAATGCCGCCGAATGCGGCGAGATAGATGAACGGTTCAATCCTGTGGAGAATGCTCCAAGGCCAGGGCACGGCGACATTTGCGAGGTAGGGCACGAAAATCAGCGCCGCGCCCAGCGACAGGGATTCCGCCAGGTAGGGGCCGCCGCCCCGCGATGGTTTCAGCAGTTGCAGCAGGGCCATGTAACAGAGTTGCGCGGCGGCATAGACCGCCGCGGCGCCCGCCACGACGGCCAGTCCCCCTTCGAAATCCGGCACAAATCCCTGAAGCGCCAGCACACGACGCACGAATGCGCCGAAAATCCCGGCGGATATGCCAAGACACAATAAATAAAAGGGAAAGAACACCGTATGTTCCCCGTTTCAGCCGATCCATATGCCTCGTGACACCGCGCCTGCGGTGTCACGCACGCTGCGGGCGCTCCGCGCCCAAACATGCAACGCGGACAACGGCGGCGCAACGAAGCCGTCATATGAACACGGTCGCCGTTACACCGCCACGCCGCCATAAATGGACTTCATTCTGCGCCTTTGTTATGATCCGATCGTAGCATTTTGATTGGAAAGAAGGCGAGTTTCTGTGTGATAACCAAGTTGCTTACATCCATTTTCGGCACCAGCGCAGAGCGCGAGGTCAGAAGACTGTTACCCGTGCTGGAAACCGTCCGGGGCTATGAATCCCGGTACGCCGCCATGACCAACGACGCGCTCCGCGCCTGCACCGGCGACTTCAAGGAGCGCCTCAGCCGGGGCGTCACCCTGGAGGAGTTGCTCCCCGAAGCCTTCGCCGTGTGCCGCGAAGTTGCCAAGCGGGTGGTCGGCCTGCGCCCATTCGACGTGCAGATCATCGGCGGCATCGTCCTGCATGAGGGAAAAATCGCGGAGATGGTGACGGGCGAAGGCAAAACGCTGGTGGCCACGCTCCCGGTCTATTTGAACGCCCTGACGGGGCGCGGCGTGCACATTGTCACGGTGAACGACTACCTGGCCCGGCGCGATGCCGAGTGGATGGGGCCGATTTACACGTTTCTGGGGCTGACTGTCGGCCTGATCCAACACGACATGGGCACCTTTGAGCGTCAGGTCGGCTACCGTGCCGACATCACCTACGGCACCAACAACGAATTCGGCTTCGACTACCTGCGCGACAACATGGCCCTCCGCCCCGAAATGCGGGTGCAGCGCGAACTCAACTACGCCATCGTGGACGAGGTGGACTCCATCCTCATTGACGAGGCGCGCACCCCCTTGATCATTTCCGGCAGGCCGGAAAAGAGCTCGGACATCTACGTGAAAGTGGACCAGGTGGTCCGGCAGTTGCGCAAGGGCATCCATTTCGAACTGGAAGAAAAGGGCCGCCACGTGCTCTTTACCGAAGAGGGCATGGAAAGCGCCGAGCGCCTGCTCGGCGTCGAGAACCTCTTCACCGACGACACCATCGGCCTGGTGCACATGCTGGAGCAGGCCGTCCGCGCCCATCACTTCTTCAAGCGTGACGACGAGTACATCGTCCGCGACGGTGAAGTGCTGATCGTGGACGAATTCACGGGCCGCGTCATGGAGGGCCGCCGCTATTCCGACGGATTGCACCAGGCGCTGGAAGCCAAGGAGCGCGTGCCGGTCCGTTTCGAGTCACAGACCGTGGCCACCATCACCTACCAGAACTATTTCCGGCTCTACCGGAAACTGGCGGGCATGACCGGCACCGCGTTGACCGAAGCGGCGGAATTTGCCAAGACCTACGCCCTGGATGTCGTGCAAATCCCCACCAACCTGCCCCTCATCCGAGAGGATCTGACCGACTTGGTATTCGCCACAGAACCGGGAAAATTCAAATACGTGGC
>CAZLII010000594.1:0-3289 GCA_964559065.1 uncultured Nitrospirales bacterium
GTCCAGGCACGGCATGATGCGCACCACGTTGCTCATGATTCATTCTCCTTCTTTTGCCCCGAGCGGGCGTGAAGAACGGGGGGATCATACCTTGTTCCCCGGCAGCAAAGAAAGAATAGAGTAACTCTTCAGGCGAATGGCGTAAAGTATTTTTCTGCGCCAAATTTTTAGGATGTGGAAAACAAAAGGGCATGATTCGACGTCTTACGCCATTTCGCTAGAATGTTACAGAAAAGGCCGTTTTCGAAAGCATATGCCCAATATCGCGGCAAACGCATGTTTCATGGTGGCGCGACGTCTGCCTCCAGGCAGTGTGCAATCAAGGCATCCAGCAGGTATATACCTTCCGGCGTGTCCGCCAACAGGTCCAGCCCACGGGTAATCATGATGTTCTGTCCTTCCGTGCCGGTCTTTCGGCAGAGGTAGGCGAAATACTGCCTTTTTCCTTCGCCCACGGCATAAAATTCGAAGTCGCCATGGACAAGGTCTATCGGCAACGGGATGCCGCGCTTGATGAGCCGGAACCACAGGGGGGACATTCTCCCGTCGTGCGGAAAATCACCGAACACGGGATGATCCGCGAAGGCAGTTCCGATTTGATCGCCCAACGACCACCAACCGAGTGAGATGTTGGGTGTGCCCTCGGCCGGGCCGATCATCAGGCCGGGGATTCCTTTCCGGCAGGCCGTGATGAGGTCCGGGTGGTCCCAGGAACCGATTATCAGTCGCGCGTCCGCTTTTTTGCCGGCCTTTGCAATGCCGGGGTATCGCTGCGCGAACGCGTCGAAAAGGTCTTCGGTCACTGCAATGCCGTCGCCGCGCCTTTCGGGCCGCCTGGGGAAAAACCAGAAATCCCATGCATTAAAAACACTGTTGCCAATAGATGCCTCGAACACGGCATGCACCGGTTTGTCGAGCGAAGGGATTGTGAACGCGCATTCGCCCAATGCCTTGACTTCCCCGCACGCCGCATCAAAGGGTGGCAGCACCCCCTCAGCCAAAATCTTCTCTTCTGTCTTGACCTGCCACGAAAGACGCGCATCCCTCAGGTGTTCCGCGCTGAAGTGTGACAGCCAGAAGGCGACCTTGCGGGTTTCCCCGGAGACGGCAATGATCTTTTCCGTTGCGATATCCGCCAGAATCGCCGTGGGGCCGTTGAACCAACGAAACTGATCCAAGGTCAGCCCGCCCGACTTCTCCTCCCAAAAGGCATTCAGAAAGCCCTGGCCGGTGAAGGTGCCTTCCTGCGGCACCATGACGTCAACGATGGTCCAATACGAATATCCGTCGCAGGCGGGATCGCGGCGCGCCTGTTCAATGCCGCGTTTCTGGTAGTACCCCTGCAGGGCGTGCGCCGCGTCCAGGCAGGCATCGCCCCATGTGCGGTCTAGCCCCGCCGCCTGTAGTGATGCTTCATAGTCTTCGAGGCTTCGCGGCGACGGAATTGCGCCGGTAAATTTCGGCGCAATGCGGGGGTCCATCTTAATGCCGAGGTTCAGGTACTCATGCGCGATGAAGGGAACGCCAAGACCGTCAAACGCGCCCGGCGCCCAGGGGACAATGGAGGTGGCCAATCCATAGCCGTTGGGCGAGAAGTAATCCGAATTCTCCCTGGTGTTGCAGCCGCCGTCCTGATGCTGAAAAATTCGGTCGGGATCCGCCTGTTTCGCCCATTGATATACCGTCACGTCCAGGGGGTGGCCGAGATGTCCCTCATTTCCGGTCGAATACGACGCAAAAGAAACATACCGTCGGTAGTGCCGGTACAACTCCTGAATGTCGCGAAGCGGATCAAACACAAAACCTTCCGTCGTGATGTCGTGGTAGTACGGGAGTTCCGGCTGAATAAGGATGCCCGCCTCGTCGGCGGCCTCGAAAAACTCCGGAATCTCGCAGTGGGTGTGATGCCGGACATAATTGAAACCCGCCCTGCGCGCGATGTTCAGATGTTTCAGGTGCGTCTCGCGGTCCGGCGGCGATATCAGGGTCATGGGGTATATGTAGTCATCGCCGAAGCCCCGGAGAAAATAAGGCATGCCGTTCAGATAAAAGCGTTCCCCACGCACTTCGAGTTTTCGAAGCCCGAAGCGCTCCGTCCAACCGTGGATAGGCGTATCGCCCAGAAGCAGCGTCACATCCGCGAGATACAGGTTTGGCGTTTCCGGTGTCCAGGGATGGAATTCAGAAAGTGGAACAGCACAGAGCAAATCCGCATGGCCGTTCGTGTCGAGGGTCACTGCGTGCCGCACTGCGCCGGCCGGTTGCCCGTCGAGCGTGGCGACCGCGATGTGCAACGCGGCGTTGTCGGGCACGGGGCCGCCTTCGTGGCGGATGCTCACGTTCACCAGCGCGGCCTGTTTGTCCATGTCGCTCCGCACCCAGACGTCGTCAAGGCGCGTGGCTGGCGTGGCTTCCAACTCGATGTCGCGATAGAAGCCGCCCCAGCGGTGAAAGGCCGCCTTGCATCCTTTGCGGCTTGGTGTATCGTTGCGGACTGTCGCGACAATTTCGGCCGCTTCGCCCGGCCTGACCAGGTCGGTGATGTCGTACTTGTATGCGCCGCAATAAGTGTTCAGATGCGCGACGCGCTGCTTGTTGACCCAGAACCACGCCTCCGTCCGCACGCCGCCGACCTTGAGCCAGACGCGCCTGCCGGCCCAGTGCGCCGGGATTTCCACCGTACGCCGGTATCGCGCAGTGCCCATGTAGATATGATTTAATGGGCGCGGGATGCAGTCAAACGGGAGCGGCCAGGTGAGGCTCATGCCCGGTTCGCCGACGCCCTGCGCCTCCCAGCACCCGGGGGTCTCGATCTCGCGCACGCCGGACCAATCCGGCTCGTTCCACCCGGGGCCTTTGCCCATCCGGTGCCGTCCCATCAAGCGCGGATCGGTGACAAAATCCCAGGTCCCCCGGAGCGATACGATGTCCTGGAGCGGGGAAACCACAACCGTATTGACGACAGCGGGCGATGCCGGACACAGCCCCCAATGGTCAACAATTTCCGCAAAGGAAGCCGCCCCGAGAGGAATGGCGACAGCGAGCAACATGATGCAACGATGCAAAGGGTTCATGGCGAATCTCCCGGATGAATCTGTCAACCGCCTGATCATGGCTTGTGTTCCCGTTTTTACGAGAATGATCTCCGGTCAGCAATGAAAGCACTATATCGCACAGGATGCAGGCAATGATAGGTACTGCGCCCGTATCATCCGTTCCAAATGGTATTTTGTGACGCAGCAATCTTACACAGATAACAAGGATTGGCGCTGATATGGAGTGCGCCGTC
>CAZLII010000595.1:0-3289 GCA_964559065.1 uncultured Nitrospirales bacterium
AAACCTGAGGAATGCTGTTGCTCCCTCTCCCAGCGGGAGAGGGGTGGGGTGAGGGAGGCAGATCAACGTAATGGAAGGCTTTTCTCAGCGCCAAGAATATTTTGGACAGCACTGATTCACGGTGTCGTTTGTTGTGTCTTGCCGGAACCGGATCAATTGCCAGGAGTACCGGCTTTTGCTTTTCTCCGACTCGGCGCGATATACTGACATTCCCCGTTTAAACCCTAACACATTCTCGCGCAATGGGATGCGAATTGTATGATTATCGTGATGGCCTCCAGAAAAAAGGAAGACGTGGATTATGTCGTCTCCAAAGTTGAGGAATTGGGCTACAAGGCCCATGTGATCTGGGGGGTGGAGCGCACGGTGGTGGCGGCGGTGGGCGACGAACGGGGCAAGCACCGCCTGAGCGCGCTCGAGGCGCTGCCGCATGTGGAGCAGGTGGTGCCGATTCTGAAGCCGTTCAAACTGGCGGGGCGCGAGGTCAAGTCGGAGCCGACGGTTGTGAAATGCGGCGACGCGCGGATCGGCGGCAAATACTTTTGTGTGATGGCGGGTCCTTGCGCGGTGGAGTCTCGCGAGCAGATCATGGAGATCGCGGCGTTTGTGAAGGAAGGCGGTGCGAAGATGCTGCGTGGCGGCGCGTTTAAGCCGCGCACATCGCCCTACAGTTTCCAGGGACTTGAAGAAGAGGGGCTGAAACTCCTTCGTGAGGCGGGCGACGCCTACGGCCTGGCGGTGGTGACGGAAGTCATGACGGTGGACAAGGTGCCCGTGGTGGCCGAATACGCCGACATGCTCCAGATCGGCGCGCGCAACATGCAGAACTACGGCCTGCTGAAAGCGGTGGGCAAGACGTCCAAGCCGGTCTTTCTCAAGCGCGGCATGATGTCCACCATCAACGAGTTTCTCATGTCCGCCGAGTACATCCTCTCGGAGGGCAACCCCAACGTGGTGATGTGTGAACGCGGCATCCGCACCTTTGAAACCGAAACGCGTAACACGCTGGACATCCAGGCCGTCCCCGTGCTTCGCAAGTACAGCCATTTGCCGGTGGTGGTGGACCCAAGCCACGCCTCCGGGCACTGGGAACTGGTCGCGCCCATGACACGCGCCGCGGTCGCCGCGGGCGCCGACGGCATTATGGTGGAAGTGCATCCCCGTCCCGAAGAAGCGTTCTCCGACGGGCCGCAGGCGTTGAAGCCGGACAAATTCATGGAGATGATGGAAGAAATCCGGCCGTTATTGCAGGTGATGCATAAGGAAATGTGAATGCAACCTGTGAGGTTTTTTAGCCTCAGAGGTTCCGAGAATCGGAGCAAAGACGATGACCGAAGAGCCATTGGACGAGATACCGGAAGACCGTTTAGAGGAAGAAGCCGAAACGGAGGAAGCCGAGGACTTGGAGCCGGTGGAAATGTTGGGCCGCGAGGAATCGCGGCAGGCGTTGTACGCGCTGCTCTTCGTCGCCGACCGTCCCCTCAGCGAGAAGCGTCTGGCCCAAGCGCTGGGCGACATGGACCCGGACATCGTGTTGAACCTCCTCGAAGAATTGCGCGAGGAAATCAACGCCGACGATGCCCTGCCGTTCTTTCTGCGCGAAGTCGCCGGCGGATATCAACTGTTGAGCAAGGCGCAATTCGCCCCGTATATCCGGCGGCTCTTTCAAATCAAGAAGAGCGCCCGGCTCTCCAAGTCGCTCCTGGAAACATTGGCCATCATCGCGTACAAGCAGCCGGTGACCCGCCCGGAGGTGGAGTCCATCCGGGGGGTGAGCGTCTCGCACGCCTTTGAACAACTTCAAGAGCGGCGGTTGATCAAGGTGGCGGGCGTATCTGATCTGCCGGGCCGCCCGAAACTCTACCGCACCACCGACGAATTCCTGGTCCTGTTCGGTCTGAAAAGCCTGAAGGAATTGCCCGCCTTGGACGAATTGCAGGCGATGGAATGACGCCTTGATCCGACTGCAGAAATACCTCGCGGAATGTGGTGTCGCCTCGCGCCGCGCCTCGGAACAACTGATCGCGGCTGGCCGCGTCCATGTGAACAGCGTTCCTGCCATGCTGGGTCAGTCCATTGACCCGGATCGCGACGAGGTAGCCGTGGACGGCGCGCCGCTCGCACGTGATGAAAAAGTCTACGTCGTGCTGAACAAGCCCGCCGGCGTGATCACCACGGCCAAGGACACCCACGGGCGCGCCACCGTGCTGGAATGCGTCGAGGCCGTCAAGGCGCGCGTCTATCCTGTGGGCCGGCTCGACATGGATGTCGAGGGCGTGCTGCTCTTCACCAACGACGGCGAACTGGCGCACCGGCTGATGCACCCCCGCTACGGCATTGACAAGGAATACCACGCGGTGGTGTATGGCTGCGTGACGCCCGAAATCCTCCGGCGCATGGAAGCAGGTGTGCGTCTCGATGACGGCATTGCAGTGGCCGCACGCGCGGCCATTCTTCAGGCCGCGCCTGGGCACAGCCGTATCCGCCTGACCCTGCGCGAAGGCCGCAAACACGAGGTGAAACGTCTCTGCGCCGCCGTGGGCCACCCCGTGCGCAGCCTCCGCCGCACCGCCTTCTGCGGCATTACCGCCGACGGCATGCGTCCCGGCGAATGGCGCTACCTCGACCCCGAAGAAATCAGGCGGCTCCGCGCCGCCGCAAATCTCATAGATACGCGAAAAAGGGAACACTAATCTGCGCCGATACCCGTGGCCGGATGCCGGGTAATGTGCTGCGGGGGCAGGCCCTTGCATGCGGGACCTCGCTTGGGGGACAATGGGTTCATGGAGCCGTTGGATATGAGCGACAATGCGGCGAAAATTCTTGTGCTGGACGACGACCCCGACATTCTGGAGGTCAATCGTATTGTACTCCAGAACGCCGGGTATGAAGTGGTCTGCTTTGTAGAGCCGGATAGAGCCTTTGAGCACATGCTGCGCACTCCGCCCGACCTGGTCATCACTGACCTGATGATGGGCGCACTCGATTCAGGATTCTCGTTTGTGCAACGCATCCGGGAGCGCCCCGAATTCGCCCGACTCCCCGTGATCATCATCACCGCCGTGGGCAGCCAGCGGGGATTCGATTTCATGCCGCGCAGCGAAGCCGATCTCGAAGCCATGCAGGTGCAGGCGTTTTTCGCCAAGCCGGTCAAGCCCAGGGAACTTCAGGCGAAGGTTGCCGAACTACTCGGCGCCGGCAGGTCATAACACGGCGCGACGCGCCGGAACCATGCACCGCCGCCGCAGCGGCGGCGCTCATCGGGTGACTTCAAGGATGGCGCCGGCCC
>CAZLII010000596.1:0-3288 GCA_964559065.1 uncultured Nitrospirales bacterium
GGAGGTTCGTCTCCCGCGTAATCCATGTGCGCGGATCAATACGGATCGTCTTGATCTCGTGCGGATTGAATTTAAGGTCGAAGGTCTGCTTGAAAAAGGAAATGTGCAGCATGGTTTTCGCGGGTTGCCCGGCGATTTCGTACCCGCGAATCACGAGGTCTTCGCCTTCTTCGCTCTGCTTCACGACGCTGATCAGCACGTTCTCCGCCTCCGTGCCCATCAAGGTTGCGCGCGCCGGACGCTTTCCCAAATGTGCGGACTCCACGTGGGCGATCACCGGCGCATTCAGTTCCCAGGCCTGTTTCGTGATGCGCGCGTCCTGCCAGGGACCGGGATGCGGCGCCAGGCGCAAATGTATCCGGTGCCAGCCTTGGTCCATGACGGGGTGTCCAGCATTCACCTCAAATCGCGCCGGATCATGATGGGCGTAGGCCGGGCTGCGCAGCAGGGTCAGCCGGAGAACGCCGTCGCGGAAATCCACGCCGTACTGGCCGTCATTGAGCACGGCGAAGCCGTAGGGAAGACCGTCCAGCAGGCCGCTCCAATCCACCCACTGCTGACAAGGCTCCTCGTGGCCGTTGGCCGCGCGCTGGTGATGTCCGTAGGGCGTTTCGACCGTCGCCGCGCCGTCCTCGATGCGCGTCGCGAAGCACGCCTTCAACAGCCGGTGCGTTTCCTGCCAGTTGACGCGGAGGCGGCATTCAATGGTTTCCAACTGCCGGTAGAGGGTGTATTCCGTCATGGCCGTGGATGCGCCGAATCGCGACACGGCGCGCACCGTGGCCAGCACTTCGCCGTTCTCCACCACATCCATCCGCGCATCGCCGAAGCGTCCCGCCTCCACCCGGTATTCCTCGACATCGTGGCTCCACGTGTCGGAGGGATCGGTTAAAACGGCGAGCGTCATGCCTTCACGCAGCACCTCCAGTTTGCGGTGCTTGTCCAAAAGTCGGCGGATGGTTCCGCCGCACGGATCAAATTCCATTCGCCACCAGTCGTTTTCGAGGAAGCACGGCCCGGCATTCAACGCCTGCGTAATCTTGATTGGGCGCGGCCCGGACCGCGCATGGTAGAGGCGGTAGCCCATGGCGGGGAGTTCCGCCGTAAAGGCATAGCGATGACCGCCGACCCGCTCACCGCGAATTTGCTGGAGCGGCGTTACGGTTTCCTGATCATCCACCAGATGGATGGGCGCATCGAGCGTGCGCCCGATGATCGGCGACACCGCCACGGGCTGGGTCACCGGCCACGCCAGGGGATTGAACACCACGATCGTGTTGCCGTCCGCCGAGGTGTCAATGTCCCGCGCGATGGATTGGACCGATTGGTTGATGATGATATCGGCGCGGTGGCGCGCCGCGCCGAGTTGGTCGCGGGTGTCTTCATAGGCGGCTTCAACGCTGGTGCCGGCGAGGATGTCGTGAAACTGGTTGTAGAGCAGGTCCGTCCACGCCTTTTCGAACTGGTCATGCGGGTAGGGCTGGGCGTCGAGCAGCCACGCCGCCGTGGCGAAGCGTTCCGCCGTCATCAGCGCGTGCTCGACGCGCCGGTTCAGCCGCTTCACCTCGGCGTGCGCGCTATAGCAGCCGCGCGCGTGATGCTGCAAGTCGTGATTGATAACCGGGATGGCGTCGGACGGCACGTGCGCGACAAACGCCTCAAAGTATTCCCGCAGCGTGGAGAAACGCGCATCGGGGCAATCCTCGCGCTGCTGCGCCTCCAGAATCTGCGCGATGGCCCGTTTGGTCGGGCCGCCGCCGTGATTGCCCACACCGTAGAACCCCAGAATGTGCTTCTGGCCGGGGTTTAGATGCGGGTGTTGCGGCAGGCGGCGAATCCGATCAAGGGTGTTCAGGTCCGCCCCGTAGTCCTCCGGCAGGTTGCATGCCAGCACCCGCGACTCGTCGGGCGACTCCCACCAGAACGTCGTGCCGCCGGGGTAGTCCATTTCGTACACGGGCGACGGGCGCATATAGACGTAGTAGTCCATGCCCAGTTTCCGCAGAATCTGCGGCAGCATGCCCGCGTGGCCGAAACTGTCGGGGTTGAAGCCCACAACGGCGCGCGCGCCGAATTCCCGCTGGAAAAAGCGCTGGGAATACAGGCCGTGCCGCACGAAGGACTCGCCGCAGGGAATGTTGCAGTCAGGCTCCACCCAGAAGCCGCCCGCGAGTTCCCAGCGACCCTCCCGCACCCGTTCGCGGATGGCCTCGTACATGGCCGGTTCGGCGTCTCGTACCCAGCGGTAGAAGCACGCGCTGCTTGCGGTGAACCGGAATTCCGGCGTCTCGCGCATCCGGTCCAGGGCGCTGCGGAAGGTGGCGCGCACCTCCTCGTAGCCTTCCGTCCATCGCCACAGCCAAGTGGGGTCTATGTGGCCGTGGCCAATCATGTGCACCACGTATTCCTTCGACATCCGCACGCTCCCGCCCACATTCGGGCATTGCCCCGTGGCCACGGTCCCGCGCCCATTCGGGCATCAACGGGGAAACAGATAGTCCACCAATGCCTGCGCTTCGCCGAAATCGGGGACCAGAATATCCGCGCCCGCGCGGACCAGCCGCTGGCGCTTGTGCATGTCCCAGCCGCGCCCGCGCGTTTCATCGGATGCGACGCCCAGCGCCACGCCGCCGTGTTCCTTCACGTTGCGGAGTTCCACCGGCCCGTCGCCGATGGCGAGCACTTCTGTGCCGTGCAGGTCATGGGCCGCGATAATCTCACGGATCACCTTTTCCTTGGAATACGCTTCGATGCTGGGGATCGCGCCCCAAATCTCCTGAAAATAATCCGCCACGCCGACCACGCCCGCCTCGTTGCGCACATCATCGCGGTCTGTGCCGCTGAACACATACATCGCCACCCCTTTTTCCGCCATCAGCCGGAGAAATTCGCGCGCGCCGCGCACCGTCACCTCGTCCAGCGTCAACTCCCCTTTCTGCAGCCGCGCGATGCGTTCGCGCACCGGCACCATGAGCCGATCATTGTAAACTTCCTTGTACCCGGCGGCATCCTTGACCTGGTCTTCGGGAACCAATCCGTGCGCGCGGACCATCTCCACCAGCCACTGCATCTGGAAGATTGTCTGGATGCCGGTCGTTTCGTCAATCATTTCTTCGACTTCGCGGACGATTTCCGGCGTGGGTTCATGACCGCCGCAGATCATCTCCACGCAGACCGGCCCCATGATGCGCTGCCAACCCTCGCGCAGCAGGCTGATCGTCCCGTCAAAATCAAACAGTACATGCTTGAAGCGGCCGCGCTCCACGTCGTTGATGACCTCTATCTGCG
>CAZLII010000597.1:0-3274 GCA_964559065.1 uncultured Nitrospirales bacterium
CGCGTTCATCGTGAACTTTCCACGCAGCGGGTGTTGACCATGGACTGGGTGGACGGCACGCGCATTGACCGCATCGAGGAGTATCCCGCGCGCAACTGCGACCCGCACACCATTGCAGTCCTTGGCTGCGAGACGCTGTGCCGCATGGTGTTTGAGCATCGCATGTTTCACGCCGACCCGCACCCTGGAAACGTCTTCATTCTGCGCGACAACCGCATCGCCTTCCTCGATCTGGGCATGGCCGGCCACTTGGAGCGCACCGACGTCACGGCCATCGCCGACCTGTTTCTGGCCATTTTCCACGAAGATTCCGAAGAATGCGTGGAGGCGATTCTCAACCTCAGCGCGGAAAGCGGCCCGGACGACCGCACTGCGCTGGAGCATGAAATCGCCGATTACATCGCCTTCGAGGCGCATGCCATTATCGGCGGCGGCCAGGTCGCCAAGGGGATTGACCGGGCCATCCAGATTCTGCGCAAGTACAACCTCGAACTCGCGCCCCGGTTTTCGCTGCTGCTCAAGGCGCTGGGCACCGTGGAAACCGTGGGACGGAATCTCGATCCGCAATTGGATTTCGTGACGATTATCCAGCCCTACGTGGAAAACCTGGTCTATGCCCGCTACCAGCCGCAGCAGGTCATGCGCGACCTCCGCCACCACGCCAATGCCTACCTGAAACTGAGCCGGCAATTGCCCCGGGACCTCGCCCATCTCCTCTACCAGTTGCGGCGCGGCCGCGTGAAATTCCAGGTCCACCATGAACACCTCGACAACCTCGCCGCCACCATTGACCGATCCAGCAACCGCAATGCCCTCAGCATGATCACCGCCGCACTCATCATCGGCTCCAGCCTGCTCATCACCACCGTCTCCCCCCTCAGCCGCCTCGGCCTCGCCGGGTTCATCTTCGCGGGACTCCTCGGCACCGCACTCATCGTCTCTATCCTCTGGTCCAGGAAATATTGAAGACGCGGCATATTTGGAGACCTTCGGTCGCGAATGTGGCGCGGTCGGGAGACCGGCCACAACAAAACAAGAGCGGGAAAAGTAGACGCGGCATCCTGCCGCGTCGGTTCGGGATAATGCGAACGGAGCAGGATGCCGAGTCTACATTGTGCGTTGTGGGGGTGTAGCGGAGCATGTTGTTCATGCTTCAGCATGCCTGGAGGAGCAAGACGCCCAAGGCTGCGCCAGAACCCAACACGCTAAAGCGTGAACAACGTACAAGACCGGCCACAACGGGAAAGGGTATAATGGTTGCGCTGCGTGGGATTGGATTGGGGAGTGGGCGATGACTGCGGTATTGCGATATCGGTCTTATGCGAAGATCAACCTGTATCTGGACGTGATCAATCGTCGGCGGGACGGCTATCACAACATCGAGACGATTTTTCAGACGGTGACGCTGGCGGATGAGTTGACGTTTGAGGAGCGGGCGCAGCGCGTGTCCATGACCTGCTCTTCGCCGGAACTGGATACGGGGGAGGGCAACCTGGTCTATCGCGCGGCGATGCTGTTGCGGCGGCGCACCGGCTGCCGCCTGGGCGCGCGGATTCACCTGGAAAAACGCATCCCGATTGCGGCGGGACTTGCGGGGGGGTCGGGCAATGCGGCGGCGGCGCTGGTCGCGTTGAACGTGCTTTGGGATTTGCGGCTCAGCTCTGGGCGGCTGCGCGCGCTTGCGCTGGAGTTGGGTTCCGATGTGCCGTATTGCCTTCAGGGCGGGACGGCGGCGGCGACGCGGCGCGGGCAGGAACTGGTTGCGTTGCGGCCGCTGTCCGGCGAGATGTGGTTCGTGCTGGCGCACCCGGAGATTGCGGTGAGCGCCAGCCATACGTATAACCACCCTCTCCTGGGGCACAGTGCGGAGCGTCCCTTTGCGGGGCGCACGGCGTCGTTCCGTCGCGCGATTCGCATGGTGGAATCGGGTGACCTTCCCTGCATGGTCTTCAACCGGATGGAGACGCCGGTGTTTCACGAGCACCCGCATCTGGCGGCCATGAAGGCACGCCTGATGGAACTGGGCTGCGTGGCAGCGGCGATGAGCGGCAGCGGGCCGACGCTGTTCGGGGTGTGCGCGGACCGGCGCGCCGCAGCGCGCACCGCGGAGATGCTGCCCGATATGCGCACATCGGTGGTTGCGCCCGCGCCGCACGGTGTCGAGCGTATCCAGTAAGAAGTCGTTTACGTATGCACGCGGATTTCGTGCAACAGCGCAACGGACTGCTGGGCGAGTTCCACGCATTCGGCATGGATGCTTGCGCCCTGTCCGGCGCGAAGGGCGAGACGCAGGCGCGCCATTTCACGCGTGAGCGGCAGGAGGCGCAACCCCAGTTCGTGCGCCGCGTCCACTTTTCCCATGCCAAGCAGGCGGCACAACGCGCCGTCGCAGCCGCAGATGCCTGCGCTGGCCTGGATGATGCTGCTGCGGGATTCGATCAGCGGCGGGGCCGCATAGATGGCGTTCAGCAGTTGGTCGCGGACCGCCTGGCTTCTGAAGAGTTCTTCCTGGCTGATGCCCTGGGGCGGTTCGCGCAGGCAGGTCTCAGCAAATTCGACCTCCAGGGCATAGGCGCGCGCGAGTTCCAGATCAATGGCGATCTGCCGTCGGCCGCCTTCCAGTATTTTCCATGCGATGGTGTTGCGCCAGCGTTCGCAGACGTCCGGGGCGGCGATCAGGAATATCTGGCCCTGTCCGGGAAACATTTCGAGGTGACGCCGCCGTTCCATCGGTATCCACTGGCGGCTGCGCACGTAATCGGTGAGATCGTAGATTTCCTGATGCCCCGCCAATGGATCGGGTACGTTGATATTCACCGAGGTCACCTCGGCGATGTCGTTGCTCACGAGGTATAAGAGCGCGAAATCCTGTCCCCGGAGCCAATGCCATTCGATGGATTCCACGTCTGGCGCATGCCGCGCCTTGGGATGTTCCTTCCAGGCGATTCGAATGTTTAATCCGGGGTCTTCCACCGGGACACTGTGAAGCAGGAGCGGGGCCAGGGCTTGGAAGCGCTCCATCCGTTCACCCAATTCCGACCACAGATCGCTGAAACACAGAAATGGTCCGGTCAGGGAGCGCTGGCAATGGCCGCCCATCCAGATCGGATCGTTGTGATAGGCGAAACTGAACCAGCCGCGAGCGCCCGCGGCATAGGCGTGGTTGACGAGCAGGCGCATTTCCGGGCAGGTGTTCCACTCCGGCGTATCGGTGGCGTACACGAAGGCGGGCGCGAGCACCCAGAACTGACTGCCGCGGGACAGCGGGAGGTGG
>CAZLII010000598.1:0-3273 GCA_964559065.1 uncultured Nitrospirales bacterium
AACGTCACTACGGCGGGGAAAAGGCGGAAAACCTCTATCAGTCCCTCATCGGCCAGGGCCTTGACCAGAAGGTGGAGGAACTGAAAGACCGCGGCGACGAAGAGATCGAGGACGTTTCGCACCTGGAGGCGGGCGCGGAAGACGAACCGGTGAAGAAACTCGCCCGGCTAATCATTTTCAGTGCGCTGGAGCGCGGCGCCAGCGACATCCACATGGAGCCGTTCGAGAAACTCATCCGCGTCCGATACCGCGTGGACGGCACGCTGGAAGAGGCGAAGGCGCCGCCGAAGAGCCTCCAGCACAACCTGGTGGCCCGAATGAAGATTCTGGCCGGCTGCCGCATTGATGAACACCGCCTGCCGCAGGACGGCCGCTTCCGCATCCGCTACAACGCCAAGGAAGTGGATTTCCGCGTCGCGTTTCTCCCATGCAAATACGGTGAGAAAGTCGTGCTCCGCATTTTGGACAAAAGCAGCCTCACCCTGGACCTGGACAAGATGGGCTTCGAGCCGCAGCCCATGCAGGCGTTTCGCGAAGCCATCAAACTGCCCCACGGCATGATCCTCATCACCGGCCCCACCGGCAGCGGCAAGACGACCACGCTTTACAGCGCCCTGCACAAACTCAACCGCCCCGAAACCAACATCGTCACGGTGGAAGACCCCATCGAATATGAAATGTTCGGGATCAATCAGGTGCAGGTGCAGTCAAGTATCGGCTTCACCTTCGCCGAGGCGCTCCGGCAGATTCTCCGCCAGGACCCCAACATCGTGATGGTGGGCGAGATTCGCGACGGCGAGACGGCGGATGTCGCCGTGAAGGCGGCCCTTACCGGCCACCTGGTGCTGAGCACCCTCCACACCAACGACGCCGCGACGGTTTTCACCCGGCTCATTGACATGGGCATCGAACCCTTCCTGGTGCAGTCCTCGGTGGCGCTGGCCGCCGCGCAGCGGCTGCTCAAGCGGGTCTGCCCCGACTGCAAGGAGCTGATCACGGTGCCCCAGGATGTGCTCGACCGCATCCAGTACAAGCCCTTCGACTACATCCCCAAGCCGCAGTTCATGCGCGGCCACGGATGCAGCAAATGCAAGGACACCGGGCATCGGGGCCGGATGGCCGCGCTGGAGGCGATGCTCAACTGGCCTGAGATTCATCCCCTGGTGCTGCAACGCGCCACGGCGTATCAGATCAAGGAACGGGCGATCTCCTGTGGCATGAAAACACTGCGGCAGAATGCACTGGCCGCCGCCGTGCGCGGCATCACCTCGATTGAACAGGTGCTCGAACACACCATTGCGGATTGACCCGTCGCCGGGCATTGCCCATGCGGCATTGGATTCACAATGACGCGGTGGCGGACAATACGGCGGCGTGATTCGGCGGTGAAAGGAAGACAACCCCGATCAGGGAGGGAACAACATGGCGGTGCCAAGCATCAAGGAATTGCTCACGAAAACGATTCGCGAGGGGGCGAGCGACCTGCACATTGTGGTGGGTTCGCCGCCGATGATTCGCGTGCACGGCGGTTTGGAGCCGATGCATGGGTATTCGCGGCTCGCACCCGAAGACGCACAGGAAATCATTTACAGCGTCATGAACGAAGAACAGATTGCGGAATTTGAGACGGAAAAGGAATGCGACATGTCCTTCGGCATCGAAGGACTCAGCCGCTTCCGTCTGAATGTCTACCGCGACCGGGGGTCGGTGGTGGCGGCCTTTCGCGCCATCCCGTTTGAAATCCTCAGTTTTGAACAACTGGGGCTGCCTCGCGTCACCGCCGATTTCGCCTATCGCCCCATCGGCCTCGTGCTGGTCTGCGGGCCTACGGGAAGCGGCAAGTCCACCACGCTCGCCGCCATCATTGACAAGATCAACGCCGAACGCAACGTGCACATCATCACCATCGAAGACCCCATCGAATACCTGCACAAACACAACCGGGGCGTTGTCAACCAGCGCGAAGTGAACGCCGACACGAAATCCTTCGCTGCCGCGCTCAAACGCGTGCTCCGGCAGGACCCGGACGTCATCCTCATCGGCGAAATGCGCGACCCGGAAACGATCCAGGCGGCGCTGACCGTGGCGGAAACCGGCCACCTCGCCTTCGCCACCCTGCACACCAACGACGCCGTGCAGACGATCAACCGCATTGTGGACGTGTTCCCCTCGGCGCAACAGGCGCAGGTGCGCACGCAGTTGTCGTTCGTGCTCGAAGGGGTGGTGGTGCAGCAGTTGATTCCGCGGGCGGACGGCATGGGCCGGGTGCTCGCCATGGAGATCATGCTGCCCAATCCTGCCATCCGCGCGCTGATCCGGGCCGAAAAACTCGAGCAAATCCCCTCCATGATCGAGATCGGGAAAGGCGAGGGCATGATGACCATGAATCAGTCGCTGTACCGGCTGATGCGGCGCGGCGTCATCACCACCGAAATGGCCTTCAAGCGCAGTTACGATCCCGAAGGGCTGCAAAGCCTCGTTGAAAAGGGAATGTGAACCGGAGCGTTTTGAAATTCCTGCGGCCCTCCTATGACGGCCCGGCGGCATGGCTGTGGGTGGTGGGCGCGGCGCGCATCGCCGTGCTGCTCCTCCTCGCGGTGGGCGGCGGCGTCGTCAGCGTCTCCGCCGAATTCGGCCTGTTCCTCGCCGGCATCTACGCCGCCGCCCTCGTCAGCAGCCTGTGGTATCTCGTCGCGCTTCGCCGCGAATACAGTGTCTCCGCCCGCCTCACCTGGACCCAGATGTTCGTGGACTTCGGCGTCGTCGCCGTCACCATCAGCGTTACCAGCGGCCACAGCAGCGTCTTCACCTTTCTCCTCGTCATCGTCATCCTCGAAGCCGGGGTGCTCATGGGCCTGGTCCAGGGCTTCTTCTTCGCGTGCCTCTCCTCCGCATTCATGTTCTTCCATTTCTTCAGCACCGCCCCGCCGCCCGACGACCCCGTCATGCACTGGTACAACTTTCTGATCCAGGTCATCGCGTTCTTTTTCACCGCCGTCATCAGCGGTTACTGGAACCAGCGCGTCAGCCGCATGAAACAGTTCCAGCGCGAAATTCTCGACAACATGAACAGCGGCTTCCTCATCACCGACACCAAGGGCATCGTGCTCGCCGTGAACCGGGCCGCCTGCCAGGTTCTAAACCTTGTTGAGGGCGATGTCGCCGGAAGACACATCGAGGGCATCATGCGCCCGGAGGCGGGCGCCGAATGCCCCGTCATGACCGCCCTGCGCCTGCACAAGGATTTCGCCAGTTACGAATTCCGCGTGAACA
>CAZLII010000599.1:0-3269 GCA_964559065.1 uncultured Nitrospirales bacterium
TGCATATTGCTGGACCCCCGCCTTCGCGGGGCTGACAAGAGAGGTGGCATATTCGTTGCGCCGCAGGAGCAATGTCACGAGGGGGAAAAGCGTAAAATTTCTGTGCGAGGTCACTGGTGGGTTCCGCTCCGCTGCACCCACCCTACAATTTGAGGTCATCGGTTGTGGCGCGGTCTGGAGACCGGCCACAACGATTTGCTGTCCTTGCTGTCCTTGCTGTCCTTTTTCCCAATTGGTCACCCCTGTCCCATTGTAATCCAATCAGGATCAAGCACAACGTGCTTGATGGATTTCCCGTCTTTTTCGTTGAAGGTATAGGTGGCGTGGAGTTTTCCGTCCGTCGCTTGCAACAGGGAAGGATAGGAATAACTGCCTTTGCCCGGTTCCGCCTGCTCAAGCGCGCGTTTCCATTTCCAGGTCTCGCCCTCGTCATCGGACATGGCCAGCGACAAGATGTGGCGGCCCCGGTCGCTGTCATTGAAAATCATCACCCACCGTCCGTCGCGTATGGCGATGACTTCGAGGCTGGAACTGGGGTTGGGGATGTCGGTATCGCGGGCGAGGGACCATGATTCGCCATCGTCCGTGGACTGCGCGACCAGCGCCCGCTTGGGCAACGGCCCGGAATCGCGCATGTACGCGACAATGGTCCCGTCCTGTCTGCGCACAAATGAGGGCTGGATTGGCCCCAGTCCCACGATGGGCCTGCTTGCGCGCCAGGTCTCGCCGCAGTCATCGGAGATGGCCGCAAGCGATACGTTGAACCCGTCGGAATAGACCGGCAACAGAATACGGCCGCCGGGCAGCGTGAGCGGATGAATGCGCGGCATCCAGCCCAGTTGCCGCTTCAGCGGGTCCTTCGCCGCTTCCAGAATCATGCGCGAATAGGGCGGCGCATATTCGGCCCACATGGATTCGTCGTAGAGCAGTTTGGGGAATTGCTCCGCAATGGTTTCCGCAAATTCGCCGCCGGGCTTCAGGGTAATCACGCCTTGCCACGACCAATCCGGCGCGCCGGGCCTGAAATGATCCGCGCGGCGGTACATCAGCAACACATTCTCCCAACGATTGGCCAGCACCAGCGCCCAGAAAAGCCACAGCCGGTCTTGCGCGTCAACGAAGAGCACCGGATTGCAGTCCGGAAATTCAGGGGTGTCGGCCATTTGAAAGACCATTCCCCACGATGTTGCATCTTTGGCGCGCCACGCGCCCAACACCTGCACATCGTCCGCGGTGCGTTCCCCCGAACCCTGAAACCAGCAGGCGAGCAGGCTGCCATCCGGATACGCCACGATGCTGCTGCTATGGCAATGCTGGTCCTGCAAAGGGAAAATGAGTGCTCCATGAAAAGCCGGGGCGGCGCTTGCAACAAAGGCCCATCCAAAACAGCAAAACGCGCATAGGATTCGTGTCCGCATGATTTCCTCGCTTTTGTTGTGTTAGGTTCTCTCGTGCATTGTAATGCGCAAAACACCTTGGCGCAACGTGTCGCACTGTACTTTCAGAGAAAGGTTTGATTATGACCGGCAACAATCACGGCAAGGTTTCAAAGCCAGCGGCATTTACATTGCCGGAAGAATTTCCCGGCGCAATCTGGTATGGCGATGAAGAAATCGAAGCGGTCACGCGTGTTCTCCGGAACAAATCGCCGTTCCGGTATTACGGGCCGCGATGCGGCTTTGAGGTGAAGCAATTTGAAAAAGAATTCGCGCGGTTCATCGCGGGCAAACCCGGCGTGCCCTGGCCTGAAAGCGCGGATGTGTATGTAACGGCGGTCAATTCAGGGACCGGCGCGCTGGAAGTGGCGCTGGACGCGCTGGGCGTGGGCTGCGGCGACGAAGTCATCGTACAGGGATTCATGTGGATCGCCAGTATTTCCGCCATTATCCGCAACCGCGCCATTCCTGTGCTCGTGGATTCCGACGATACCTTGAACATGGACCCCGAGGCCATCCGCGTGCGCGTCACGCCGCGCACCAAGGTCATCATGCCTGTGCCGATGCTGGGCGGCTGCGCGCGCATCGGAGCGATCATGGCCGTGGTGCGCGAGATCAACGCGGAACGCGCCGCGCAGGGGCTGCCGCCTGTGCGCGTGCTGGAGGACTGCGCGCAGGCGCTCGGCGCGCATGCGCGGGGTATTCCGGGTTCCATCGCGCCCATCGGGAAAGAGGACATCCACCGGGTCGGCGTCTTCGGCGACGTGGGCATCTTCAGCCTGCAAATCAACAAAGATATCACTGCGGGGGAGGGCGGCATCATCGTCACCCGCGACCCCGAACTGCACCGCCGCATCGAGGCGTTGCACAATGTGGGCTATGCCAAAGACAGCGAACCAGCGCAGAACTGGTACGGCGACGCGCCCCTGGGCTGGGGACAGGGCCGTCGGATGACGGAACTGCAGGGCGCGCTGGCGCGCGTACAGTTGCGGAAACTCGACGCCATTCTCGACAGCATGCGCCAGAGTCATGCGCGGTTTGAAGCGCGTGTGCGCGAACTCGGCATGACGCCCCGCCCGCGCGCCGACGCCGATAATCCCGGCGATACCGGCTATTACTGTATCTTCCGCCTGCCGCCGGGACCGGATGACGCCGACGCGAAGATCGCGCGAGGCCGCGCGGTCGCCGCCGCGCTCAGCGAATGGGGGCTGCACCCGTGGTTTCTGCACGATTTTGAAGTGCATGTGTATTACAACATCCAGCCCCTGATCGGAAAATGGCCGATGAACAATGGATGCCCGTGGGCGTGTCCCCGCAACGCCTTCCACACGGCCTATCGCTATGAGCGCGGCGCGTTGCCACGCCTCGATGAGGCGCTCATCACCAGCGTGGGCATCAATGTGCCGAGCCGTCTGACCCCGAAAGACGAAGGCAATATTCTCTCGGCCTTGGATTACGTTTACGAAACGGTGATCAGCCAATAGTCCCGAATCCAAGAAACAGAAACGACAAACGCATCAATAGAATAGATAAGACATCTGTTGTATATATAGCATCACTGTTGTCCAAAATAGATTCCGAAAGACGATGCGGAAATACGTAGAAGTGCTGGAATAGCGCGTTTAATGAGTGGTTTATAACGCGTCTATTGTAGATGGAGACCAGAACCTGGGGAGAAGGAAATCAGGCTGGGAAAATAAAAATGGAGATTCTGTTTGGATGACAGGTAAATATATTTAATCACTATAGTCAGTTGAATAGGATATTTTCTGAATTCTGTTTGGTGCGCGCTGAAAGCGCGCGGACAAGACAGCCTGGGGCAACGCCCCAGGA
>CAZLII010000600.1:0-3264 GCA_964559065.1 uncultured Nitrospirales bacterium
CGACACCTATGCGATGCTGGCGCGGCGCATCACCTTGTTTCGGGAGATTGACCCGGAAAATGTGGCGCGCATCTTCGCGCGCGGCAATTCGCGGGAATTTGAATCCGGCGTGACGATCTTCCGCCAGGGCGACCCCGGCGACGTGATGTACATCGTCCTGAGCGGGCGGGTGCGCATCGCCGACGGCGAGCGCGAACTGGCCGTGCTGGAACAGGGCGACATGTTCGGGGAAATGGCGCTCGTCAGCCGGGAACCGCGCAGCGCCACAGCCTCAGCCCTGGAGCGCGTCGGCCTGCTCGCGCTCGGCCTCGATGATTTGAAGCGCGACCTGCCGCGCGAGGTCGCCCTGCAGTTATTGGTCAACATCCTCGTGACGCTGAGCGAGCGCCTGCGCCGCGCCAACGCGCCCTGAACTGCACGCATCTCCAGAACTATATTGCCGCTGTGTTATACTGCCGCCTTCACACGCATGGGGAACGGAGTTCTTGATGAAAAAAGCAGTGCAAATAATTGTCGGCCTTGTCATCGGCGTCCTGCTCTTGTGGTGGGTGTTCCGGGGCACGGACTGGGCCGAGGTGTGGGCGGCGTTGCGCAAGGTGCATTGGGGCTGGCTGGCAGTGGCGGAACTCTTTGTGCTCATCAGTTTTGTCACCCGCATTCTGCGCTGGCGCTATATCGTGCGGACGGCGAAGCCGGTATCGTTCCGGAGCATGTTCAGCGCGACCCAAATCGGGTTCATGGCGAATTTCATTCTGCCGGGCCGGGCCGGCGAGGTCATCCGCGCGCTGGTGCTCAGCCGCCTCGAAAAGATACCCTTTTCCAAGTGCTTCGCCTTTGTCGCGCTGGACCGGGTGACGGACCTCTTCGGCATGCTCACGGCCATGCTGGTGGCGGTCCTGGCCTATCGCCCGACCAAGGCGGTGACCGTGGGACCGGAAGCGCACTTCCCCGAATGGGCCTCGCCCCTCTTGCAACCGCAGGCTATCCGGACGGCGGCCCTCTCCGCGATGGTGTTCATGGTTGCCGTGATCGCCGCATTCGTGGTGCTTTATCTGAATCAGCGCCTGGTGCTGCGCTGGACGGAACGAGTGCTCGGCCTGGCATCACAGCGGCTGGCGGCGCGCGCCACCGCCATGCTGGGGCACTTCGCCGAGGGCATGCATGTGTTCCGCTCGGCGGCGGATATGGCGAAGTCCCTGGGATTCTCCCTGATTACGTGGGGATGCTTTGCGGTGACCTTCTGGACCTTGTTTTGGGCCTTCGGGTTGACCATGCCCTGGTACACGCCGTTCTTCACGCTGTCGCTGGTGGCCGTGGTGATCAGCCTGCCCGGCGCGCCGGGCTTTGTCGGACAGTATCACGCGGCCATCTGGGCGGCCATGCTCATTTGCAGTCCGGAAATCAACAGCAATGTCGTGCGCGCCGTCGCCATTATGGGGCACCTGATTAACCTCGTGCCGGTGACGCTGGTGGGGGTGTACTGTCTTCAGATGGAGAAACTGGGCCTGATCGCCCTGCAGCGCGAAGGCGAGGCCGCGGAAGTGGAAGGCACCCCCTCCGAATAACGTCGGAGACGGCCTACATGCCGTAGGCGCGCAGTTTGTAGATGAGGTTGCGGCGGCTGATGCCCAGCATCTCGGCGGCGCGGGTCTTGTTGCCACCGGTCTTCTCCAGCGCCTCCAGGATGGCGCGTCGCTGGCTTTCCTGCCTGTCGCCCACCAACACGCCGCGCTGCTTTTCGCGAGGCTTTGCGCGCTGCACGGACGCCGGCAGATCGGCCGGAAGGACCAGGCCGCCCGCCGCGACAATCGCGGCGCGCTCCATGGCGTTGCGCAATTCGCGGACATTGCCGGGCCAGTCATAATCCAGCAGGAGCCGCTGCGCGGCGGGCGCAAGCCGCTTTCGGGAGGGTTGCAGGAAGCGTTCCGCGAGCGGCAGAATATCGTCGGCGCGTTCACACAGCGGCGGAATGGCGACCGGGAACACATTAATCCGGAAAAAGAGGTCTTCGCGGAAGCGCCCCGCGCGCACCTCCTCTTCGAGGTTGCGGTTGGTGGCCGCAATCATGCGCACATCCACCCGCCGCTCTTCGTCGCCGCCCACGCGGCGATAGGTTCCCGTCTCAATCACACGGAGCAGTTTCGGCTGCAAACTCAGCGGCAATTCCCCCACTTCGTCCAGAAACAGCGTGCCGCCGTCGGCTGATTCAAAACGGCCGTCGCGCGCGTCGGTCGCGCCGGTGAAAGCGCCCTTTTCATGGCCGAAGAGTTCACTCGCCACCAGCGATTCCGGCAGGCTCGCGCAATCCACCGCAACCAGCGCCTTGTCGGCCCGCGCGCTCGCCTGATGAATGAAACGCGCCACGACTTCCTTGCCCGTACCGCTCTCGCCGAGGATCAACACCGTAGCGTCGGATGGGGCGGCCTGTGCCGCCTGCCGGAAGACCTGGCGCATCGCGTCGCTTTCCGCGACAATGTCCTCCGGCAGCGCCAGAGGAAGTTCATCGCGGCGATTCGCGCTTATGCCCAGGGTATCCTCAATGACCGCGATGAGTTCGTCCAGATCAATGGGCTTTTCCAGGTAATCCGCCGCGCCCTGTTTGATCGCAGCCACGGCGTCGCGCACGTCAATGTAGGCGGTCAGCAGGATCACCGGCAATGCGGGGCGCAACGCGCGTACCTGCTCAAGCACCTCCATGCCGCTCATGCCGGGCATGCGCACATCCAGCAGCATGAGGTCGCAATCCTGGACGGTGTCGAGGGCTTGGCGACCGTCTTCGCAGAGGATGCACGAATACCCCGCGCGCGCCAGCGCGTTTTCCAACAACGCGCGCTGCGCGGGATCATCGTCCACCACCGCGATTGTCGGGGCTTCTTCGGTCATATGATACCTTGCCTCTGCGCCATCCGACCCGTCCGACTTGTCAACCTCTCGCCTCCCCAGCGGGTTCCGTTGCGCTGTCCGCCATTAGACCCGCCATGCATTTCCTATCCTATCGCATGCATGCCGTCGAGCGATACCTCCGTGCCGCGACCGGGTTCGGAGGTGATGCGCAATTGCCACCCGGACGCGGCGGCGGCATCTCCGACCAGCGCAAGACCCAATCCGGCCCCGCCGGGGAAGCGCGAGAAATACGGTTCGGTTACGTGCGGCAAATCATCCGGTTGGATGCCGCAGCCCGTGTCGCGGACAATGACGCACGCCGTATTGAAATTCTGTTTGGCGGTCACCAGAACGCTGTCATCCTTCTGACAGGCGTGCAGC
>CAZLII010000601.1:0-3262 GCA_964559065.1 uncultured Nitrospirales bacterium
CGCCCCGTGCTCGAAATGAATCCTGGTATTACGCCCGAAAGGAAACAGATCGGCCAGAAGGAATCGGTAGGCTGAATGAATCAAATCCTCCTCACAGAACGCTTCCTCTCTGCTGGGCGCCCCGCAGGGATGTCCCGCCAGCGGCAGTGTCATCGTGCGCCCCCCCCAATAATCCCCGCCGCCGCCCCATTCCTCGGTTCCGGTCCCGTAGGCTTGCGGGGTCATGCTGTCGTCGAAGAAAAACCGGGGGTCGCCCTCCAGCGTATGCAGGTTGGCGTCACGCGTGAAGATAAACGAAGTGCCGATAAAGGCGCCCGACCAGTCCTGGCTGTCCTCAATCCCGCGCGTATCGAGAAAGACAAGGTCACGGCCTGGTTCGGGCAGACCGTGTGCGCGGTGTGTCGCATGAAAATATCCCACGTCTGTCGGCGATCCGGTAAAGGGTTCGTAACGGATTTCCCAGTGAATGTCGCAAGTATCTTCCAATCCGGTCAGTTCGATCCGCGCCGATTTGAAAAAAGGCATCGGAAAATAGCAGGCCAAATGGACCCGGTCCTTGTCGAAGCGGATGTTGACCGGTAACGCTTTCACCAGATATTCGCGGTCATCGCGATTGTAGAGCGTTCCGGAACCGAAAAAAAGTGACACCGGCGCGGCGATGGATGGTTGTTTGCGGTCATCCCATGTGATCTGCAGTCGCGCCCGGCCGAATTCGACGGCCTTGTCACGCGGGACGCTCAATTTCAATGCGCGAATGACCGACGGACCGGTTTGCAGATGCGCGAGTACTGCTGCGCCGTCCTTGATTTCGGCCCGGCCGCTTTTTGTGGG
Source organism: uncultured Nitrospirales bacterium (assembly GCA_964559065.1). Taxonomy (GTDB): domain Bacteria; phylum Hydrogenedentota; class Hydrogenedentia; order Hydrogenedentales; family CAILVY01; genus CALEDJ01. Next base: position 832 of record CAZLII010000601.1, read on the forward strand.
AATGTCCCGGGGCGCGATGTCCGTGCCCGCCCGATTCAGCAAATCCAACACCCCGGCGTCAGGCGGCCGGGTGGCATCCCATGCCACCAAGGGTCGCGATAGTTTAAGTCCTTCCGGGTATAGGTGATAAATATAATAGCCGGTCCCATAGCGTGTGCGGGTGTAGGCCATCCGAAAGGAGCGTTCAAATTCGAGCGGCACCCACATCAGGTCCGCACCCTTGGTCACAGACCAGGTCCACGTCAACGGAGTCGGGAAAAGGTGCTCAGGAAGAAAAACACTGCCCTCCACCGGATCGTTTGGATTGGCCGTACTCGTCTCCTGCACGATATGCCTTGTTCCGTCCACTTCGTAATGCCAGGGGCTGCCGTGCCAATGGTTGTAACGCGCGAAGTACAGACAGCCCCGTCCCTCCACGTCGAGGGTAACATTGAATTCGTCGCTCTCCTGATAAAGGAAATGGCTTGCATCCGCCGTGCGATTGCCGCCGGTGCGGTCATAGGTGCTTCGCATGTAGGCGCGCACCCCGATGCGTTGCATCGGCCACAAATGCCATTGCCGGTACGCGTCCAGTCCGATCGGCATTGCCGTTTCCTGTTCCGCCCCGAGCGAAACGAGGACCAATCCAAGGAATCCAAGACTTGAAACCATCGGACCCTCCTGAAGCGTTGTCAGATCGCCATTCGGACATTGGTTGTCTAAATGGCGTAACATCCTCTTACAGTGTGCCAATGTCAAGGACAAGTTGTAACTGTAACTGCTTGTTCAGGCGCTTTCAACCATCCCCGTTTTTCGCGGCAGGCCTTGTTCTAGAATTCGCTTGCTTCGTTTTGGGTCCTTAATGCATACTAAACGCGTCGGAATGGATTGGCTTGGAGGCGGCGCATGGTATTGAAAACAACACGCTTCGGTGATATTGAAATTGATCCGGAGTCCATCATCACCTTCACCCAGCCCATAATCGGGTTTCTGGAGTATCGCCGTTTTGTTTTGTTGCCCGGTCCGCCCGACAGCAAACTGACGTGGCTGCAATCCGCCGAAGCGCCGGAACTGGCGTTTCTTCTGATGGACCCACGGCAGGTCGTCCCAGATTACACGGTGTCGCTGAGTCAACATGATCTCAGCGAGTTGGCGGCGACCGATGTGACGGACTTGGAAATCGGCACGCTGGTGGTGGTGCCTGCGGACCGATCCAAGGTGCGCACGAATCTCAAGGCTCCCATTCTGATAAACATCAAGCGCCGCCTGGCGAAGCAGATGGTGCTTGATGGCAATGACTACCCCATCCAGTTCTTCCTTGCGCAAGCCGACGGGGGGGAACGAAAGGCGCAGAAGGAGGTATCCCATGCTCGTTCTGACGCGTAGGGAAAACGAGAGCATCATGATCGGCAATGACATCGAGGTGAAGGTGCTCGACCTGAAAGACAACCAGGTGAAAATCGGCATTGTGGCGCCGCGGTCGGTGACCGTGCATCGGCTTGAGGTTTACCAGGCCATTCAGGCGGAAAACGCCCAGGCCGCTGCCGCATCGCAAGTCGAGGGTATCGCCAATCTTATTCCCGGCTAAGAAGGGGTTTGCACATGGATGTGGTCATTGACGGAGACCGGAATTTTGGGTTGCAGGGGGAACCGAAGGATATGTTGGCCGTTTTGGGCGCAGTGGAAGACCATCTGCGCAAGCAAGGGCGGGCTATCTTGAGTGTCCGGATAGACGGACAGGAATATCTCCCGGAAGATTTAGTTGCACGGGTCGCGGAATTGCAGGTAAGCGCGGTATCCGCACTGGCGGTGCAATCGGAAGAAATTGCGCGGTTGATCGCCGACTGTCTGGAAGAGTTGCGCGGCGTATTGCCGGAATTGCCCGCCGCTTGCCGGTCGCTAGCGGAGATATTTCACAGCGAGCATCCCCAAGAGGGCTATGAGCCGTTTCAAAAACTGGCCAATCTTTGGCTGCACATCAAGAACCGGCAGCACCTTGCGGCGAAAGCCATGGATTTGGACTTGGATCAAGCGAAAATAAACGGCATTCCCCTGTCGAAGATACATGAGGAACTGAACGGATTTCTGCAGGAAGCCGCCGAAGCACTGGAGCAGCAAGACTGCATTCTGCTGGGGGATTTGCTTGAGTATGAACTCGCGCCGCGCGCCGAACAGGAAAGCGACATTGTGGCGCTGTTGCAGGAACGCGCGCCAGCCCATTCCGGGTAGCCATGGCCCAGCTCCGCATCCTCACCTTCAATTTTCATGAACCGTATCTCTGGCTCATGGCCAAGACGGGGTTGCAATTCGATGTCGGCCACTACGACCAAGGATTGCTTGCCCGCACCTGGAATGAGGCGTTCCGCCCGAAACCGCCCAACCTGCATCTGCTGACAGAGCGGGAATGGCGGGCGGCCGTAAGCCAGATTGACCCGAACCGCTTTCAGATATA
>CAZLII010000602.1:0-3254 GCA_964559065.1 uncultured Nitrospirales bacterium
GGCAATCTCCTCCTCGGCCAGGACGGCCTGGCCCATCTCCGCGCGCCACCGGTTGATGTTCGCCGCAAGACCTCCCGCCGCGCCCGGCAACAACGCAATATAGCACTCGGCGCTTTCCGTGTCCGGCAGTCCGAAACTGGCCGCGCGCATTGGTTTGTCGGGCAGGCGTTTCCAGGAGGCCGGCGCCTCCCACTGCAATGCGCCGGAGGCGGGCGCGCCCGAGGCGGCGGCCATCACGGGGGCACTGCCGCTATCCTGGAGCGAGGCCGAAAAGGCAATGAAATTCCCGCGTTCCTGCTGGAGTATCTCCTCCGGCCCGATCATTTTCAGGAAAACCGCGTCATCTTCCCGCTGCAGAATGGCGCCCAAGAGCGCATACCCGTCCCGGTTATCGCTCACCGGGGCATGAATGTCGTCGGCCATGCCCCCAAAGGACCCTTTCAAATCCACAAAGACGGCTTCCGCGCCGAGCAGCGGTATCTTCGGCAACTGGGCAATGGTTTCGGGATCGGCTTCCGCCAGGCCCATCTGGGACCGCCAGCGGTTCACATTGAGCGCAACACCCCCGGCGGGGCCGCCCAGAATCGTCACATAGCACTCCGCCTCCCCTGCCGGCCCGATGCGGAAATTTGCCAGACGCAACCCCTCCGCACCTACATCCCGCCACCCCGGTGGCGTCTGCCACGATAGTGATGACCCCGGCGTGGAGCCGAAGCCTCCCGTAGCGGCGGGCGAGAATCCAAAGCGTTGCGCGCTGGTCGCCGCGCCCGCCGCAGAAGACGCCGAACGCTCAACCGTCCGGGTTTCACTGATGGTACGCGGCTGATTGCGGTCGCAGGACATCAATATCGAAGCGCTGCCCAACAGCACCGCGCCCACTGCAAGCGCGGAATAGATTCGCCGTTTCACGCACATTCCGACCTCTATCCTCACTGATTGTTCGGCTTTCCGCTCCGGTACAGTGTCGCAGGCGTGCTCCAAAGAACCGGATATGTCCGGTCACAGGAAAAGACAGGCCCCGCTCGCATCCTGTGACGCATCACCGCATGCCACCGCGCGGGGTCTGAAAAGGACTGGTTATTTCTTTTCTTTGCCAGGAATTGCGTGCTCAATTTTTTTCCAGGCCTGCTCAAAATCGAACCCGGTCTTCGTGCCGTCTTCGCGCGTGTACCGCTCGGGATTCCATGTCGGGCTTTCCTCGTTATGACACTTCCGGCAGGTATTCTCGTCGGCGCGCGCGATATGGACCGAGGGGTCCACAGACATGTCCTTCTTCATCTTGCGCGCCTGCCCGTCCTTGACATGGAGCGATGCCGGACCGTGGCAAGTTTCACATTGGACGCCATCCTTCATCGCGATCTTTGCGGGAAGCGGCGGGTCTTTTTCCGGATTGTATGCCGTCACGTGGCAGCGAAGACATTCCGGAGATTCTTGGGGCGGCTTGCCCAATCCCCGCGTCTCTGCAATTTCTTTGGCCTCCGGGCTGCCGAGCATTTCATACGCTTTCGCATGTTTCTTGCTGCTCCAGATGTTCCAGATTTCCCCCTCTTCTTTCTTGTTATGGCATATCTTGCATTGAGAATGGCTTACATATTCAGCCCCTTCGACCGCATGCGCGGGGACATTTGCGCAAACGACACTGAATAAGAACATCACTGCAATCATTATTCGTCTATCCACTACCGTATCCTTTCCATGCGTCGGCAGACATTTCCCTTACGACATTAGCCCTATTGACATCATTGCATTGTTCATCAAAAACGGTTCCACTCATTCAGTTGTTGTCATTTCCCGTCCGCTCGAATAAACCATCTAATGCGTCTCGCGTAGGGTAACGTACAAACTTATATTATCGGTATGCCGAGCATGCAGATAACCGTGAAAACCCGGATTTCGCCCACCGCTATTCCGGAAAAAACACGTAGAATATCAGCCTTACACTTGACCGACCATGTGAATTCAGGGCGGGTATTAAAAACATGCAAACACAGCAGACACGCAGCGATAGGTTTTGCCATTGTGCAGGGTGCAATGCGGAGCGTAGCATTCGTGACCGGTCAAGAAGGCCCAAACATGACTTCACACAATGTCCATCGCTTTTCTATTGATTGCGTCAGTATTTCCGGAGTCTTGCTTTTTCGGGAATGAGGGATTGCCGGAAATGCCATATTTTCCCGCCTTTCCATCGAATGCAGGAATCCATTTGTGTCAAATTCGGCGTGCGTATTCCGACGATTCCGCCCTGTTGTTCCGACGGAAAGCGCCCTATTGTTCCGAACGAATCCGTCCTTTTGTTCCGGGCGAAATGGCTTCTCCCTTTAGCGTGCTAGCCTGTGCGTTGTGGATGAGTCTGTCAAGAATGGCGTCGGCCAGGGTGGGGTCGCCGACTGGGGGGTTGCGAAATCATGAAAAGTATGATATCCTAAAGGTGGATATTTTGGTCCAACATTGATGGGGCAGGCAGTATTCGACGAGAGACGGCGCATGGGTGGCGAAGCAGGTGGGGAACCAATGACGCTGCGCCTCATCAACGAGGAGGGGATCAAGGTGAGAGTTCCAGAGAACAAAGACACCTTCAGTATCCCGCATGTCTTTGATACGCGCCTCGCTGGCCCGGTCGCAATCACCTTGCCCGGACTCGCCCCCGCAATGGGCGACCAGGTGAAAGTGTGGCTGCACCCGACGCCGCACGGTACGCCCGTCAGGGAAGTGCAACTCTTGGTAACAAGCCAGGAGGAAACGCACTGGGCCGAGGTGGTCTGGGAAACGCCGATTGTTCCCTACCCCGATTTCCCGACAACACACCAGGGCGGCACCTTTGAGACCGGCGCGGACGTATGCCTGGAATCGCCGACAGCGGGCCTGAACTATCAGTGGTTCAAGGACGGCGAACCCCTGATCGCGTCATTCGGGCGGCGGCTTTGCCTGGAAAACCTGCAACCCTCCGATTCCGGCGTCTATCGCGTCGTGGTGGAGGACGGCGCGAAAGGCCTGGTTGAGCATTACTTCTACATCACGGTGGCGGACAGCGTCCCGGCGGCGGGCGCCTTCGGGCTGGCGATGCTCGCCGCCCTCGCGGGCGCGGGTGGCGTCGCCGTCCTGCGCCGCAGACGACACGCATAGTCCGCCTGCAAGGGCATGCCCGCGTCGCACCGCTCCGGCAACCCCGGAGCGGTGCGCCTTGGTGAGTGACCGGTCGGACCGATCGGACTGATCGGACAGATTGAGGCACATGACACTCAGAATTGTCTGAC
>CAZLII010000603.1:0-3237 GCA_964559065.1 uncultured Nitrospirales bacterium
GTCGGCAAGACATCGCTTGGGCAGTCCATCGCGCGGGCCTTGGGCCGCAACTTCGTGCGTATGGCCTTGGGCGGCCTCCACGACGAGGCGGAAATTCGCGGCCACCGAAAAACCTATGTCGGCGCGATGCCCGGCCGCATCATCCAGGGCATCCGCAAGGCGCAGTCCAACAACCCGGTCTTCATGCTCGACGAAATTGACAAGGTCGGCGCGGATTTCAGGGGCGACCCGTCCAGCGCGCTGCTGGAAGTGCTGGACCCCGCGCAGAATGGCAACTTCGTGGACAACTACCTCAACGTTCCCTTTGACCTGTCCAGGGTCATGTTCATCGCCACGGCGAACGTGCTTGATACGATTCCCTGGGCCTTGCGCGACCGCATGGAGATTATCGAGATTCCGGGCTACACCCTGGAAGAAAAACTTCAAATAGCGCGGAAATATCTCGTGCCAAGACAACTGGAGGGGCACGGGTTGAACGCCAAGCGGCTTCGCTTTACCCCAGCGGCCCTGCGCAAAATCATTTCGGATTACACCCGCGAAGCGGGCGTGCGCAACCTGGAGCGGGAAATCGCCAATGTCTGTCGGGGAAGCGCCAGAAAATTTGCTTCCGGGCGCCGCAATCCCATCGTCGTCGGCCCGCAACAAGTCCGCGAATATCTGGGCAGTGAAAAAATTCATTACGACATGGCCGAGCGCACCCGCCTGCCGGGTGTGGCCATCGGGCTGGCCTGGACGGCGGTGGGCGGCGACATCCTCTTCATCGAGGCGACCCGCATGCCCGGCAAGGGCCAACTCTTTCTTACAGGGCAACTCGGCGATGTGATGAAGGAATCCGCGCAGGCTGCGCTGAGTTATCTCCGGGCCAACGCCAAACGTTTCGGTATTGAAGACAAGATATTCGCGGAAAGCGACATTCACGTACATGTCCCTGCGGGCGCGGTGCCCAAGGATGGTCCCAGCGCCGGCGTGAGCATGTTTACCGCCATGGCGTCACTGCTGACGGGCAAGCGCGTGAAAAGCGCGCTGGCCATGACGGGCGAGATTTCTTTGCGCGGCAACGTTCTGCCCGTGGGCGGCGTCAAGGAAAAGGTGCTGGCGGCGGCCCGCGCGCGAATCAAACACGTCATTCTGCCGGAGCGATGCCGCCATGATCTTGACGAAGTCCCCGAATCCGTGCGCCGCAAACTCACTTTCCATTTCGTGCGCCGGATGCACGAAGTGCTGGAAATTGCCTTGGGCATCAAAGACTGATTCTCTGAATCCCCTCCAGAGCAATGTCTTACAGTTGCATAATGGATTGAACGGGGTAGAGAATCTGTGGATGGATTTGGGAACATGCCCTTGAGATCGTCGAGGTATTTTACATGTCACATGATCAATCACGCGTTTCAGTTTTGTTTGCAGGCATGGCGATACTTGTATGTGCCCCGTCGTCTTCGCAGCAACCGATCCACACTGCGGAGGAGATGCAGCGCTTGCACCGGCAGGCCACCGAGGGCATCAAGATTCTGCCGGGGCAATGGCGGCCGCATTATGCGTTTGAACAGATAGCCTGGGTGCGGCCGCCCTGGGGCGGCGATGAGTACATCTGGCTTGACTTCCCCGAAGCGATCTTTACGGACCACGGCTTGCTCTATCTCAGCCATTTCAACCCCGACATCGTCTCCGTGTTTACGGAATTGCCTGCGACGCCATGGCGGATGCGGGATGACGGGATCACCTTTGACCGCGTATTGCCCAACGGCATCAAGTTTGGGGGCTGCGTCCGCCAAACTGAGAATTCCAAGGTTGATTTGTATCTCTATCTTGAGAATGGCATGTCGGAGCCGTTGCGAAACATCACTTTGCAGACTTGTGCGTTCTTACACGGCATCAAGGAGTTTTCCGAACTGACCCGGGACAACAAGTTTGTGTATGTGCGCGATGTCGGCTGGACGCCGTTTGAAAAGGCGCGGGACGAGTTCACCCCCAAGGGGAAATACAAATTGGGATGGCGCAGGGGTCCGGAAGTGGCCGACTGGCCGATAATGATCGTGCGCGCAAAAAAACAGAATCGCTGGCTCGGGATGACCTGGTACTTGGACACGCTTTCGCTGGTCGGCAACAAATGGCATCCATGCCTGCATGCGGACCCGTTCTTCCCCGACCTCAATCCGGGAGAACGCGCGGAAATACGCGGGCGTCTGCTTTTCTTCGAGGGGACGCTGGATGATTTCACGGCTTTTATCCGCGAGGATAATCCTGATGTCTTCAAGTAGAGGCGGTTATTGCCTCGTAGAAAAAGGCATATCCACATGATCTCAAGCCGATTGGCGGTGGCGGTACTGGCGGCCGTGGGCGCAAGGGCTTCTGAATCCGTTCCGCCCAGGACGGTCGTGCTGACCTTTGATGACGCCGTCAAGTCGCATCTGACCGTCGTAGCGCCTTTGCTCCGGGAATACGGTTTCGGCGCCACATTCTTCATCACGCACGCGTGGATGAATGACACCGAACATTTCATGACCTGGGAGGAAGTGGCCGAACTGCATCGGATGGGCTTCGAGATCGGCAACCATACCTGGACCCATGCAGGCATGAACACACCGCGCAATGCCGCCCGGCTGGCGGGCGAACTCGCGCTGGTGGAAAACGAACTTGCCAAGGTCGGCGTTCCCAAACCAATCAGTTTCGGCTGGCCCGGAAACAGTTTCGGCCCGGAGAGTGTCGCGATTCTGGAAAATGCCGGCTATCGCCTTGCGCGGCGCGGCATGCAGCCGGAGACACCCTATGGCAGCCTCGAACCGGGGCCGCTGTTCGATCCGCACCGGCATCATCCCCTGCTGATTCCAACGGCGGGGGACGCCTATCCCGAAGGGACCCTCGATCATTTCAAGAAGGTGGTTGACCGGGCGGGTGACGAGCAGATCGTGGTGCTGCAATTCCACGGCGTCCCCGACGAAAGCCATCCTTGGGTGCACACGCCCCCGGAACGATTTCGAGAGTATATGGACTACTTGAAAGAGGGCGGATTCCATGTCATCGCTTTGCGCGATGTCCTGCCCTGGCTGCCGGAACAGCCGACAACTGAGGACCCCATGCTCAAGACCAGATACCGCGCACAGGTTGACGTTGAGCGGTATTGGCCTGTCGAGACGACCCAGACACTGGCGCATCTTGATTTCTGGCTTGAGAATATGGTCTATCACGGATACACCCTGGACGAAATCATTGGGGTGACGGCATTGCCCAGGGTCACGC
>CAZLII010000604.1:0-1873 GCA_964559065.1 uncultured Nitrospirales bacterium
ATGACCAGCGCGTTGGACCTGTCATATTCCTGTGTGCAGGATACTGCCCTCACCAGCCAGGGAGTTCTGTATTCAAATCGCCTATTTATAAACCCTGGCATGGACGATTTCCGCCTCGCCTACGGTTCCCCGTGCATTGACACCGGATTGCTTGCCGGCGCACCGACGTTGGACTACAACGGCCTGCCACGCCCCCAAGGGCTTGGCGTGGACATCGGCGCACACGAATACGGCGGCGGTGGCGAAGGCGAGGGCGAAGGCGAGGGGGAGGGGGAAGGCGAGGGAGAGGGGGAGGGGGAATTGGAAGGGGACTTGGATTGGTGTGAGGATGGGTGTTCGGATGAGCCGAACAGTCCGGATAACGACGGTGACGGCTTGTCGGCGTGCGTGGAGGATTGCCTGGGCACCAGCGATAACCTGATTGACACGGACGGTGATGGAATGCCCGACAATTTTGAGGCGAGGTACGGGCTGGACCCGCTCTACGATGACGCTGACGAGGATTCGGACGGGGACGGCCTGAGCAATCTGCGCGAGTTTCTGGAAAACTCCGATCCTACGGACCCCAACAGCCCTGCCCCGGCCCGCTTCGTCGCGCCGTCGCCCCTCGGCAGCGATGCCGGCGGCAATGGCAGCCGCATAGCACCGTGGGCCAGCATCGGCCATGCCCTGGCGCAACTGGGCGCGACCTCTTTTTCGGCGGCCCGCATCGTGCTGCAGCCCGGTGAATACCACGAGGAGGTGGTACTGATCGAAGGCATCACCCTTTCCGGCGCGCTGCACGACACGCCGCGCATCGTGGGCGCGGTGTATGGCGCGGAAGGCGGCGCCCTGGAGAATCTGGACCTCGTTTCGGACGGCGTCAATCCCGCGCTGTTGGTCATGGAAGATGTGGCAATGCGCGTGTATGGCGTGAGTTTTCTCGGCGATGAAACACGCGCCGCGCTGGGCATTTTCATTGACGGGGCGCGGCCCCTTGAGTCAGTCATTGAGGGCTGCGTGTTCAACGGACTCCACACCGGCATGGAGATTGTGCAGGAAATTCCCGCAGTGCGGCGCTGCGTGTTTGAGAATCTGGCCCATGCCGGGGTGGTGATACGAGACCCCGGCGTGCCGGTGGCAACGGATTCGCTTGGCGCGACCGGCGACCTCGACCGAGGTTACAACACGTTTGCGCCCAGCATTGACGGCCCGGCGGTGATCAATGAGCGGAGCACGCTGATCCTTGCGCAAAACAACGATTGGGGTACAAACAGCCCGGCGGAAATCGCGGCGCGCATTGACGGCCCGGCCACCTACCAGCCTTTCCTGGTTGCGGGTTTCGGGCTTCTGGCGGGATCGCTTTTCTGCACCCTGTGGGATGCCGCCACACAGACCCGGATACAAAACGGGGTAGTCAGCCTCACGCCGGGCGGCTTTGCCCCGATGAGCGACAACGTGGCTGGCGTGTACGGATTCCCCGCCTTGCCTTCGGGACTGTACACGGCCACAGCAAGCGCGCCCGGACACCAGAACGCGGGCGCATCCGTCCAAGTCGCCGCTGGCGGCATCACCTCAATTACGTTGGCCCTGAAGGCGGAAGGTCCGCCGCCGAAAAGATGCAGTTGCGGCAGTTCCGACGGGAAAGCCTTGGAACCCGGCGATCTGTTTCTGAATGGATTGGCCCTGGCGGCGCTTCTCTTCCTGGCGCGGCGCAGAACATACGTATAGCATGGGAAAGTATGTTGTTCAGGCTTCAGCATGCAAGGGATGCACGGACGCGCAAGGGTGCGCAGGCACCCGGCACGCTAACGCGTGAACAACATACAGCACGCTAAAGCGTGAACAACATACAGCACGCTAAAGCGTGAACAACATACAGCACGCTAAAGCG
>CAZLII010000604.1:1973-3218 GCA_964559065.1 uncultured Nitrospirales bacterium
TGAACAACGTACAGCACGCTAAAGCGTGAACAACATACGGATGGAATCAGAGCAACACAATGATCGCACATTTGACCAAGACGGTGTTTGTTGAAGCGGCGCATTACAACCCGCAAGGCGCTCCGGCGCAGCAACGGCTGCATGGCCACAGTTTCCGGATTGATATTCAGGCCAGGGGCGCAGTGGACCCCGCCCTGGGCTGGGTGGTGGACTATGCGGAGATTAAGGAAACCTTTGCGCCGTTGATTCGACTGCTGGACCACGGGTATCTGAACGAGATTCACGGCCTGGAGGAAATGCCCACGCTTGAAGGGTTGCGGCGCTGGCTGGAATCTGGTGTTGCGCCGCGTCCCGACTGGCTGCTGGGGGTGCGCGTATCCGTCGCGGGCGATCTGTGTTTCCGCCCCGTGCGGCTCTCCGCCGACCCGCAGGCGGAACTCCCGGAGCGCATCGGCTTCAGTTTCGAGGCGGCGCAATCGCTGCCGCAGTTGCCGGAAGATCACCCCTGCCGCCGCATTCACGGGCACAGTTACCGCATTGAAGCGGCTGCGCCGGACTTGACGGGACTCGAGCCGCATCTGGCGGACATCTATGACGCGCTGGACCATCGTTTCCTGAATGACGTGGAGGGGCTGGAGCAGGCGACTTGTGAGCGCATCGCCCAATGGGTTTGGGGCCGGCTCAATGGGCGCGGCGTCCCCGTCACGCTTGTCGGCGTCCAGGAAACGCCGAGCGCCCGATGTCGCTACTACGGCGAATGAACCTGCTATAATACCGGTGCCGCCATATCTTTTCCGCTATTCCCGTGAGGGCGGGAATCCACAAATCCGGCGCAACAGAAGAGGACACATGGATATGCCGCCGATTCGCGAGCAATTTCAGGCGCACGACAAAACCCTGCCGTTCCAGGGGCCTGAAGCCATTGACGCCTCGTGCCTGGAGTGTTTCGCCTACGAATATCACGACACGCCGCACGGCGAAGCCATGGAAATCGTCACCACCACCGGCGAATTCACGTCGGTATGCCCGTTTTCCGGGCTGCCCGATTTCGCCACCGTGACAATACGTTATACGCCCGACCGCCACTGCATCGAACTGCGTTCGCTCAAGTACTATCTCCTCTCCTATCGCGATGTCGGCATCTGGTACGAACATCTTGTCAACCGGATGCTGGAAGACTTGGTGGCGGCGTGCCGTCCCCGCAGGATGCGCATTGAAATCGTCTGTGCGCCGCGCGGGGGGCTG
>CAZLII010000605.1:0-3215 GCA_964559065.1 uncultured Nitrospirales bacterium
ACATTGTTCCACAGCCGCGCCTCCAGGTGGCTCTCCATTTTCGGCAGGTAGAAATAGGGTCCGGAACCCTTTTCAATCAGCGCCTTGGCGTTGTGGAAAAAGTACAGGCCGAAATCGAAAAGGCTGCCGGAAATCGGCGCGCCGTCCACCAGCACATGCTTTTCGGGCAGATGCCAGCCGCGCGGGCGCACGAGCAACACCGCCGTTTTCTCGTTCAGCCGGTATTGTTTGCCTTCAGGGGTGGTCAATTCTATGGCGCCCCGCACCGCGTCGCGCAGGTTGATCTGGCCTTCAATGGTGCTTTCCCAAGTGGGGGCGTGGGCGTCCTCGAAATCGGCCATGAAACACGAGGTTCCCGCGTTGAGTGCGTTGATGACCATTTTCCGGTCCACGGGGCCGGTGATTTCGGTGCGCCTGTCCTGCAAGTCCTTGGGCAGCGGCGCGATACGCCAGTCCGATTCGCGGATTTCGCGGGTTTCGGGCAGAAAATCGAGTTTTTCCCCGGCATCGAGGGCGCGCTGCCGTTCCTCGCGACGGGCAAGCAATTCCCGGCGGCGACCCTCGAAGTGTCGCGCCAAGTCCGCCACAAAGTTAAGTGATTGCGGCGTAAGGAATTCCGCAAATTCCGGCGTCACCTGCGCGGTGATGTGAACCTGCCGGGGCTTGTCGGCGCCCTTCTCGATGGGGGTCGTTGCTGTGGCCATGTTTTCCCTTCCTCTTCGTTCAGTGTTGCATGTTGTTCATACAATTGTTCCCATGCTTTGTCTGAACACAGGCCGCGCCTGTCGTATTCGTATTAAAGGCGGGAATATTTCAATGGGCATTATTGATTTCATTAATATCCGGAGGGAGATGATGCCGACGGGAAAACTTCCATACAGCCACAATCAGTTGCAGCAATTGCGGGGATTCTGCCAGACCGCCCGTTGCGGCAGTGTCTCCAAGGCGGCGGCGCAGTTGTATTTGAGCCAGCCGAGCGTGTCCCAGCAGATCAAGGCGTTGGAACGGGATTTCGGGGCGAAGTTGTTGGAGCGGCGCGGTGCGCGGATGGAACTGACGCGCGAGGGCGAGTTGCTTTTCGACATGGCCGCGCCCGTGTTGGACCGGCTGGATGTCATCAAGGAGGAGTTCAAGAGCCAGCGCAATTCCGCGGACTGGGGGCGGGTGGATATCGCCGCCGGGGGTTCGACGTTGTTGTATGTGCTGCCGGAATACGTGAAGCGTTTTGTGGAACACTATCCCAGCGTGGAATTAAAGTTGCACAATGTGACGGGCAAAGCGGGGCTGGAACGGCTGCGCGCAGGCGAGGCGGATTTCGCGGTGGGACCGCTGCTCGACACGCCGGAAGACCTCAGTTTCTTCCCTATTGTGGCTTACGAACCCATGCTGATTACCTGCCTGGAGCATCCACTGGCGAAAAAGAAACGCATTACGCTCGAAGATATCAGCCGCTATCCTTTGGTGCTGCCGCCGAAGCACTTGAGCACCTGGCGGGTGGTGGAATCGATCTTTGCCGAGCACCGGCTGTCGTACGATGTGTGCCTGGAAGTGGGGGGATGGCCGGTGATCAAGAAATATGTCGGATTGGGTCTCGGCATCTCCATCGTGATGAGCATATGCCTGCGCGAAAAGGGCGACGAATACCTCGAAGCGCGTCCCGTCGGCAAATGGTTTCCCAAGCGCACCTACGGCGTCGTGGTCCGGCGCAACAGGAAACTATCGCGCCATGCAATTCACTTCATCCATATGATGGATCCCAATATCCGAGGGCTGGAGGAAGAGGCGTAATCCCTGCAAGCATGACCGCCGCCACAGGCGTTCTTATTTCGTAAAGAGTCACTGCCGGATGTACAGGCGCGTCACGCAAAAAAGAGCGACCGCACACATGTCCGGCGTTCCCATGATCTTTCCAAGAGTTCGCGGAGGTCTTCTTCGTCCCTTCCGCATATGATTTTCTGGACTCTCTCGACGCGAATGCGCTATGCTTCCTTTCCCCGGAAAACGAATTCGGCGGATATTGTTTTCTCTCGCGAAACACCCAAGGTTGATTGAAGATGGGCGAAAAAAAAGAAGTGATATTGTCAGGCATCCGGCCGACAGGCCGCCTGCATTATGGGAATTATTTCGGCGCGATCCGGCATTTTTTGCGGCTGCAGGAGACGGATGCGCAGTGTTACTATTTCATCGCGGATTATCACGCGCTCACGACCATTTCCGAGCCGGAGAATTTTTTTGAAGAGACCATCAACATGCTGCGCACCTACGTGGCATGCGGACTGGACCCGCGCCGTTCCATCATCTACCGCCAGAGTGACCTGCCCTGCACGGCGGAACTGACACTGCTGCTGGGCATGATCACCAACATCGGCCACCTCGAACGCGGCACGACTTACAAAGACAAAATGACAAAGTTGCAGGAGGACCCGAAAGTTGAGGGCAATCCCCTGTCCTATGGGCTGCTGGGCTATCCGGTGCTGATGGCGGCGGACATCCTTATCGTGCGCGCGGACCAGGTGCCGGTGGGCGATGACCAGCGGCAGCACGTGGAAATGGCCATTGACATCGCGCAGAAATTCAACCACCGCTTCGGCGAAACCCTGCACATTCCCCGCGCCGTCGGGCGCGATGCGCTACGCCTGCCGGGACTGGACGGCGCGGAAAAAATGGGCAAAAGCGAACACAACACGCTGGACCTGCTTGATGATCCGGAAATGGTGCTGAAAAAAATCCGCGCGGTGGAAACCTCCACTGATCCGCAGCCGCTGAACACCGAGAGCGACGAGCCGGACGTGGTTGTTCCGCAGATGCCTGCGGGGGTGGGCGTGCTCTACCGGCTGCTTCATCTGCTCGCCCCGGAAGAGGTCTATCGCGATTTTCTGGGAAAATACCGCCGGCGCGAGAAATTTTACGGCACGTTGAAAAAAACCCTCGCCGAATACGTCTCGCAGTTCAATGCGCCCATCATTGAACGCTACAACGATCCCGCCAACAACCGTGAATTCGTGTTGGATTTCCTGCGCGAAAATGCCCGGCGCGTCACTCCCATCGCCTTGGAAACCGTGGAAGCATGCCGGGAAGCCATGGGGATCGGACGCAGCCTCTTCCGGGCTTGACGTTCAGATTGAACGCCTTGCGAATCTTCAGAACAGTTCCGCAATCCGGTCGTAGGTTTCGCGCAGGAGGGCTTCGGTGCTGTCCCAATCGAGGCATGGGTC
>CAZLII010000606.1:0-3212 GCA_964559065.1 uncultured Nitrospirales bacterium
GGTGCGGACGTCAGGGCGACCCTGGCACAACGAGTTTTTTCGTCAGCCTCGAGGACGAAGTCGCGCGCCTCTTCGGCGGCGACAAGGTGAAGCGCCTGCTCGATTTCTTCGGCAGCCAGGAACTCGACGACCAGCCGCTGAGCCAGCGCATGGTCTCACGTTCCATCGAGCGCGCCCAGCGCCAAGTGGAAGAGTACAACTTCGAAATCCGCAAGCATCTGCTCGATTACGACCTTGTGATGGACAAGCAGCGCAAGTACATCTACGCCATGCGCGCCGAGGTGCTGGAAAATCGCGACGTCTCCGAGCGGCTTGACGAGATGTTCCGCAATATCATCCTCGACCGCATAGACGAATACGCCCCGGAAAACGTGCTGCCGGAAGAATGGGACCTCGATGGCCTCGCCATGGCGCTGCGCAGTTTCTTCGGCTTTGACATGGACGTCACCGGCGAATCCGACGAAACGCCCAAATCGCTGGCGGACAGCCTGCACGATCAGGCGCGCGCCGAATACAAGCGCCGCGAGGAATTGATCGCGGAGGAAATTCGCAAGAGTTATCGCGAACACGTTGGCGGCGACGAATCGAAGATTGATTTTGCCAAACTGGCGCGCAAGCGCGTGCATGACCTCGAATTGATGGTGCTCCTGCGCACCGTGGACGACAAATGGATCGATCATCTGTACGAAATGGATTATCTCCGCGAATCCGTGCGCCTGCGCGCATTCGGCCAGAAGGACCCGCTGCTGGAATACAAGCAGGAGGGTTTTGAACTCTTCGAGAACATGGTGCGCGCCATCGAGGAGAACGTCGTCCAGACGCTGTTCCGCCTGACCGACCCGGAAGTGCGCCGCAAGCGCGCCATAAGCCTGCGCCAGGGTTCACTCACAGCAAAGGATGACCCCTTTGAGCAGTTGCGGCAATACAGTTATGTCGCCGCCGACAAGGAGGCGGACCGGAGTTTTGCGTCCTTTGACACCTCGCGGTTCGCCTTGGCTGGTCAGGCCGGGCAGTCGGCGAGCCGGGACGGCGACGGCGCGGACCGCCCCAAAGTGAAACTCACGCCGGTCAGGGTCGGGGTCAAGGTCGGCCCGAACGACAAATGCCCTTGCGGCAGCGGGAAAAAATACAAGAAGTGCTGCGGAAGACTTACCGAATAGTTCCCGCCGCCATCATCCTGTTCTGGCTGGCCATGATGGGGGCGCTGATCTACCGCGAGGCGTTCATCCCCTGGATGCGCGCGGGCGTGCTGCCTCCCCGCGCCATGAAAATGCAGGACCTTTGGATGGGGGTCTATACCGCCGCCGATCGCGATGCGCTCGAGCGCGTCGGCTTCATCAATGCGCGCAGTCTGCCGGACATGCGCAACGGCAGGAGCGGCCTCCAACTCGGCGTGACCGCCCGCATCGAAATGTCCGTCCTTTTCCGCAAAACCGAACTGGTGTTCACAGGCCGCGCATGGATTGATGCGGACCACGGGCTGTCGGACTTCGATTTCTCGTTGCGGTCCGGCGAATACGACATGCGGATCGAGGGACATGTCGAAGACGGGATGCTTCGCGCTGTGCTGCACACGGCGGGCGAGTCATTGCCCTTCGATTTCCCCGTCAGCGCAGACCTCCTGCTCGGCGGCGGCTTTGGCTTCTCCGCGCTGGAAGCGCCCCTGCTGGAACCGGGACAGGAAATCTACGTGGACGCATTCGACCCGACCCGCATGTCCGTCGGCAAGGCCCGCATCATTTGCACCGGCGAGGAAATGATTGAGATTGAATGCCAGCCCATTTACGCGCTCGTGATTGAAACCACCCTTGCCGGCATGACCACCCGCGCCTGGGTGAACCGCGACGGCGAAGTGCTCCGCGCCGACACGCCATTCGGGTTCATCCTCAAAAAAACCACGCCCGAAGCGGCCATGAAACCGGTGGAGCCGACCGAGGCCGCCAGCCTCGTGCGCGCCTACGCCATGCAGCCGACGGGAATCACGCCCCGGCGCGGTATTGTCTATCTGCGCGCGAACTTCTCCGGCGTCGCCGTGGAACACCTGCCACCGGACGACGAAATCCAGTTCAGGACCCCCGACGGCTGGGTCATCATCGCGCCCGAGCCGCCCAACGGCGATCCGGGCGCGCCGTTAAGCGCAGAAGAACAAAAGGAATATCTGGCGGGCGATCCCTTCATCACCGTGGACCATGAACGCATCCGCGACGCCATGCGCCTCGCGGCGGGCGACGCGACGGAACCCTGGCAGAAAGCCATCAGCATCTACGAATGGGTCTATGAAAACATGCGCAAGACCCCCGTGATCAGCGTGCCCACCGCGCTCGACGTGCTGCGCACCATGGAAGGCGACTGCAACGAGCATGCCGTGCTCTTTACCGCGCTCGCGCGCGCCGCCGCCATTCCCGCCCGCGTGGTCATCGGCATCGCCTGGAGCGAAAAACTCGAAGCCTTCGGCTACCACGCCTGGCCCGAAGTCCACATCGGACGATGGATTCCCATGGACCCCACCCTCGGCCAGCCCATCGCCGACGCCACCCACATCAAACTCTTCCACGGCGGCATTGACCAATGGGCGCGCCTGCTCCCCTTCATCGGACAACTGCAAATAGAAGTCCTCGAAATCCGGTAGAAACATGGTGGGTTCCGTTTCACTGCACCCCCAACATGTTCCCACCACACCCATCTCCCAGCGTAATAAGGCTAAAAGCACATCTTTACCAGGTGAATGTCAAAAAAACATAACTTTACAAGCGATTTCGCTCGCGCTATACTTAATATAGTGCAGTGCAGCGAAAGGAAGATTAATCGCGCACGTGGAAGGGGAGTTTGTGAACCAAGAAACTAGTAAAGAAAGTAGGAAGAACAAAGTCATGAGCGTCAAGATCCGATTTTCAGCACCAAGCACCAAGCACGCGGTTTTTTCGGGACTTCTAATCTTCTTTCTTGCGTTGTTTCTGCCGCTTGATGCGGGAGCGTGCGGGGGCGACTGCCCGCCAATGGCGGTGCTTCTGACGGCGGACGATGAGCACGCAAAGATACTGGATGTGCATGTCCCGCACGTTGGGCATGATCGGATTATCGCCCCTGACGGACGCCCTTTTGATGTCTTCCGCGTCGCGGGGACGGGTTCCTATGCCGAAGCCATTGGCAGGCCGGCACTCCCTGCATACACCTATATGCTTGACATCAGGCATGGGCTGGATTACCACCTG
>CAZLII010000607.1:0-3210 GCA_964559065.1 uncultured Nitrospirales bacterium
AGCGCGCTGCCAAACCCGACGAAGCCCGCGGCAAGCACCAGCGCCAGCCGCTCGTTGGTCGGGAGTGCTGCGTGGGCGGTGCGGCCCAAATCCAGCGAGACCCGGCGAAACAACGCCTGATGGTCGGCGATGTGGTCGGCCTTAAGGGCGGCATAGGTCTTTTTCCGCGCGGCGTCCAGCGTTTCGGCGCACAGCGCCTCCGGTTCGCCGCCGCGATAACTGGTGGCCGCCGCGATCAGGACCAGCGCCTCGTCGGCCCCGCGAATGCTGATCGCGCCGTCGCGGTTTTCCATTTTGCCGCCCTGCGGCAAAGCGAGCAATCGCGCGGCAAAGCGCATCCCGACATTCTCGCCGGTTTCGTGGTGTTCACGCTGAATCTGTCCGCGCAGGATCAGGCTGTTCTCGCCTTCGCTGAAACATTGCGCATCCTGCGGACGCGACATGCGCAAGTCGAGGTGCAACGCGCCCGCGCGGCCGGCTGTCATGTGCAGAACGAGCACATTGTCGGGCGCGGACGCAAAGACCTCGCGCCGGATGGTCGCACCGTCGGCGTCATATTCGACGGCGGCGATGCCGGTATCGAGGTCAAGCATCCGGCGATACCCGCGCACCGTCTCGGGTTTCTGGAAAGTCATCCACAGGTCGCCCAGCGTCTGGTAGGACTTGATGCGCTGCGGTTCGCCCATCAGCGCGTTTCCGGCCAGTTCCTTCGCCTCTTCATTTCTGCCCTCAAACAGTAGACGGCGCACTTCGGGCAGCGCATCCAGCGCCTTGGGATTTGTCGTGTCGCGGGGGTAGCCGTCCCACACCGATTCCTCGTTCATCTGGACACGCTCTTCGTGCACCGACCCGAAAACCATCGCGCCCAGACGACCGTTGCCCACCGGCAACGCCTCGCCCCACGCGCCCGCCGGGCGCCGGTACCACAGGAGCCAGTCCCCCTGCGGGGCGATCGCCTCACCCTCGAAGATCACGCCCTCTGATCCGGGAACCGCATGAAATGTTCTGTGAAATGCCTCGGCCATTTTGATTGCCTCGCTGCTGTCGGGCGGTGCGGGCCATTGGCTCCAGTCGGGATCATCGCCGGTGCGGAATCGCCAGACCCCTTCCAGATTGATCACGCCCTTTGAGGAGGTCAGCATCTGGCCGCCCTGCCAGATGCCGCCGTCGCCCCGTCGGTCATAGACCCGCACCGCGATAAAGTTCCAGCCGCTGAACCGGATGCATTCCTGCGGCAGTGCATAGCGCCGCTCGGCCCTGCTGGCCCCCCGGTATGGCGGCGGGAACGATCCGGTCGTGCCCACCTTCATCCCGTTGAAAAACGTTTCGTCCACATCGTCAATCGCGCCAAGATGGAGTGTCACGGGTTCCCCCGCCCAGTCCGCCGGTATGGACACAAAACACCGGTACCAGGCAAAACCGTCGTATTGCTCCAATTCAGGAATGCCCGCCTTTTCCCAATACCCCGGCACGCGCATCGGCATCCAGTCCGCCCCGGCGCCATGCGCCAACACCCCAATTCCCGCCGCAAAGAAAAGCATCATTCGCTTCATGGTTCACCCCCGCATGTTTCAGGTCCGCGCCTTTGAAAACAAGCCCGAAGGCTTTATAAAACCTTCGGGCTTGTGATTACTGACTGGTACCGGGGCAGGGGCTCGAACCCTGGACCTTTGGATCCACAATCCAACGCTCTGACCAACTGAGCTACCCCGGCAGATGACATCACATGATACGCTTTGCGGCGCGTTGCCGCGCATGCCGCACAAAATCATGCGCACGCGCGTTATGGCGTTGCGCCGACGCAGTTCCTTGTGACGTGACATAAGTATAGGACATGCTCCCGAAATGATGCAAACCGCCCGTGACGATTCTATGGCGATGCCTTGGCCTGACGCTTGGGCTTGAAAGCGGGCGCGACATCATGAAGCCAGGCGATGACGCGCTGTTGCATGGTGTTGTCGAAGTGGTTGTAAGCGACGGGGATGTCGTGGCGGAAGGCCTCCTTCGCGCCGAGGATCGCATAGACTGCCGCGACGTGTTCGGCGGCGGGCCGCATCAGGTCGAGCGGCGCTTCACGGTCAAGCGTGGGGGAGACCAGCAGCAGGGGCCGGGGCGCGATGCAGCCCAGCAATTCATCCACGTCATAGGGCGTACGGTCCTCCTTGCCGACAAAATGCCCCAACTGCGGCAGAATCATCTGGACCTGCGCCCAGCGACGGATGCCGCCGGTGCGCGGCAGGTCGGTGTCGAGCCGGAAGGGCGGCGGCGCGCAGACGAGGGCGTAGCCAGCGGGGCGGTCGTCCAGCGCGGCCAGATGGACCGCGACCATCGCCCCAAGGCCGTAATCCACCACATAAATCTGATCTGGGGCGACATAGGGCAGGTCGGTCATGACGTCGAGCGCGGCGCGGGCATCCCGGACCATTTGCCCCAGCAGCGACCAGTGGGGATACCGAACGTGAAAGCCTTCCACTTCCTCGATGCGTCGGCCGAATCCCGGCAAGTCGAAGCAAAATACGGGGTAGCCTGCTAAGGCGAGGCTTTGATAGGCCTGATCACCCCGGCGATACGCGGCGGCGTAGCCGTGAGGGGACGACCAAGGGTGCAGCCAGAGCACGGCGGGGTGGCGCTGCCCGGACTCCGCCAGTCCTTTGGGATAATAGACATCGGCATTGATGTATTCCCCGAACATCAGGTCATGTTTCTCCAGGGCGGGGGGTACCGAGCCGCGTCCCAGCATTGCCTCAATGGGGGCCGGTTCGCGGCCATAGGTGCCGATGGGCGAATGCGCGGCGGGTGGCGCTTGCCCAAGCATGGATGTGACAGCGCTGCGGACCTCCTGTTTCCGGCCTTCCCATGCTTCGCGGGATGCGGGTGTGAAATCCCAAGGCCTCGATGGGAGGGCATTTACGTCAAACGCCGGGGGCGACTGTGTCGCCCACGCCTGCCAGTCGTAGGGGTGAATCAGGCGCTCCGGGAAGGAATAGTTCCCGCGGCCGAACTGCACGTCGCACCAGTCCAAGTAACGCTCAATCACGGTGGGCCAGGTTTCATGGCTGCCGAAACGCCACAGGATGCGGAACCGGTCTTCTGCATGATACAGCGCGTAAACCGGCTTCACGGCCAGATAGGTCTTTTCCATCGCCCACGTGGCCTCCACGCCATCGTTGATCGCGATGCTCAACAGGCAGGGACGCGGCGCGCTCATGG
>CAZLII010000608.1:0-3209 GCA_964559065.1 uncultured Nitrospirales bacterium
GGGCGCGGATGCCCGGCCGGCGTCCGGCGTCCATTTCTCCCGGAACATGCTGGAACTGCTTTCCGGCAATGCGGAAACGGTCGGATTTGCGCTGTCCGCCGTCTTCGACGATTCCCTCAAAGAAAATTATCCCTATCTCAGCGGCATGATTCAGCGCATTGGGGCGGCGCAGCCCGCCGGGGCGCTCCCACTGGCCCCGCCCGCCGTCGCGCGGCTCTTCCGTGACGGACGCACGTGGGTTCTGGCCATGTGGTCGGATACGCCAAACCGGGAAATCCGCGTACCGGTGAAGGATGCGACGGAACTGCGCCTGACCGACGCGCTCAACAATCCGCTGCCGCCGCCCGTGGTGGAGCAGGACGCCGTCACGCTGTTTCTGGGGCCGGCGCCCCTGTTTCTGAGCGGCACGGGCGGCCCCGTCATCGCCGAGGCGGCGACGGCCCGCGCGCGGGACGCGGCCCGCGCCTTCGCCGCCAATGAGCGCTATCAGCAGGGGTTGCCCCCGGAATTGGTCGCGCTGATCGCCGATATCGCGCAAGACCCGCTGGGGCGAGCGGACCGCGAGGCGTTCTTTGCCGTGCTGCGGGCCTTCCCCCTGCTGGAAAAACAGTGGCATGCCGGGCAGTTGCCCCGCGCAACGGCGGCCCCGGCCATCGCAGACCTCGCCCGCATCGCCCGCGCCCTGTGCATTCTGGAGGAATATCGCGGCGAGCCGTTCCTCGATCCCCTCCAGGACACGCTGGAAAAGTGCAACGCCTATCAATCGCTGTACCTGACCGGCTCGTCAGGCGACCGGAAACTCGAGCGCGGCGACTGGCTTTTCAAACGGGTCGGCGCCCTCGCGGATGAGGCGGAGCGGCTGGACGCCGCCGGCGCGCGCATCGAAGCGTGCGCGGTGGCGGCGCTGGCGGAGTGGCGCGCACGCGCGCTGGAATTCGCCCTGCAGGCGGCGAGCCTTGGCGCGGCCCCGCCACCGCCTGAGCAGGTCCCCGAAAAAAGCCGGCCGCAACCACCCGCCGAAACCGCGCCCGCGCCAGCGAGGGAGGCCGCGCCGGAACTGGCGGAAACGGCAGCGCCGCCGCCCGCCGCCGAAGCGCCGGTCGCCGAATCCGCGGTGGAAACGCCCGTTGAAGCGCCCGCATTCAAGGAAATCATTCATACGGTGGCGCGCGGCGACAATCCCAGCACCATCGCCCGCAAATACGGCGTCACGTTGGAAGAAGTGCTGGCGTGGAACAACCTCAAGCGCAGCGCCGTACTCCATATCGGCGACAAACTTGTCATTCGGAAACCCACGAACGGCAACACCCCCACGCCATAACGGCCGCCTTCTGGCGCAAGCGCCCCCTTGAATACCCCGCGCAGGCAGGCGTCACTCGGCTTCGAGGCCGTATTTCTGCAGGCGGTAGCGGAGCGAACGGGGGGTGAGTTTGAGGAGTTCGGCGGCCTTTTTCTGTGAATATCGCGCCTTTTCGAGGGCCTGCTTGATCAGGGCGCTTTCGATGTCGGCGATGACGGCTTCAAGGTCTATGCCGTCGGCGCCGAATTCAGGATGCGCGGGGACAGGCTGCGCGGCCGTGCCCCGGATGTTGGCGGGCAGGTCGGCGGCGTCAATCCGCTCTTCGGCGCAAAGCGCGACGAGGCGTTCGAGGACGTTGCCGAGTTCGCGGACATTGCCGGGCCAGGCGTAGGCGCGCAGGAGTTCCATGGCTCTGGGGGTGATGCGGGGGGGCCGGCGGCCCATCTTTGCGGCATGCTTCTTGAGAAAATGCTCGGCGAACAGCGGGATATCGTCGGGGCGTTCGCGCAACGCCGGCACGTAAATGGGGATGACGTTGAGGCGGTAGAAGAGGTCGTTGCGGAAACTTCCCTCTTCGACCATCTGCTCCAGGTTGCGGTTGGTGGCGGAGATGATGCGGACATCCACCTTGATCTCCGAGGTGCCGCCGACCGGGGTGATGGCGTGGTTGTCGAGCACGCGCAGGAGTTTCGCCTGAAGTTGCTGGGGCATCTCGCCGATTTCGTCCAGAAAGACCGTGCCGCCGTTGGCGATGAGAAAGAGACCCTCCTTTTCGCGGATGGCCCCGGTAAAAGACCCCTTCTTGTGGCCCCAGAGTTCGCTTTCCAACAGCGATTCGGGAATCCCGCCGCAGTTGATCGCCACGAAGGGCTTCTCCGATCGGTCGCTCATGTCGTGGATGGTCCGCGCGACGATCTCCTTGCCGACGCCGCTCTCGCCGTAAATCGCGACCGTGCTGGCGAGTTTGGCGACGCGCTGAATGACGGCGAGCACTTCCTGGAAGCCGGGGCTGATGAGGCGCTCGGCCTCGATGTGCTGCACCTGCCCCTTGCGCAACGCCTCGTTTTCGCGGCGCAGGTCGCGTTGTTCGATGGCGCGCTGGACGGTGATGCGGATTTCATCGTTGTTGAACGGCTTCATCATGTAGTCCACGGCCCCGGCCTTGATCGCCTCGATGGCATTGTCCACCGTGCCGTGGGCGGTGAGCATGAAGGTCAACGAAGCGGGGGCGTTCTCCTGAATCCACCGCAGCAGGCGCATGCCCGCGAGACGATCGTTGCCCATGTAGAGATCGGTGATCACCACGTCAACGGGCTGGGTTTCCAACAGGGCGCACGCCTCTTCCACGCCGCCCGCCGTGCTCACGGCGTAGCCGGCGTTCTGCAGGATGATTTCAAGCACCTCGCGCACGCCCGGCTCGTCATCCACCACCAGCACATGGTGCTGCATGCTTGCATCACTCACCGGAAAAAACCTTTCTCTGTGTCTCGCCCGCCGTAACAAACCCACTGCGCTGTGTCATGATGCGCCGCACGGGAAGCAATCATGCGCCATATCCGGCGCATATCGTTAATAATAACATATCTCTTTCCATCTTGCCGTCATGGGACGCTATCCCGTTGCCGCGTGCCTCGTTACACCGCTCCCGTTCCCCACAGCAAGGCAGGAAAATGGCACGCTGAAGCGTGAACAACATACGCTTGCGCCGACCGAAGGTCTCCAAACAGGAGCATCCCTGCTTTTCATTCGGATTCTATTTCATTGCGGGGAGGCGGACGATCATGGAGGTGCCGCCGCCGGGGCGGGAGGCGGCGTGGATGGTGCCGTCGTGGGCGGTGATGATGCGCATGCAGATGGCAAGGCCCATGCCGACGCCCTGTTCCTTTTCGGTGTAGAACGGCTCGAAGAT
>CAZLII010000609.1:0-3207 GCA_964559065.1 uncultured Nitrospirales bacterium
GACGACCTGGGTTCTTCGGCGCCCGCGATGCTGCAGTCGAACGTGGCGGTGCTCACCGTTGCACCTCAGTTGATAGTCACGACGCCGCCTGATGAGAAGGCCTATCTGGATGACCCGGACTTCGAGATGAGCGTGACCATTTCGGGCGGTCTGAATCCCTCGACCTACGCATGGCAACGCCGTATCGCGGGTGAGGGCGTCTTTGCTTCGATTCCGGGCGGCAGCGGCGCGATTTCCGGCAACTCGGCGGTGCTGGTTGTCAGCCCGGCAGCGCAGACCACCGTGGGGCTTTATGACTACCGCGTGGCGGTGACGGATGAGGTCGCGACTGTTAATTCGGGCATTGCTGAAGTGGAGTTCGACAACCACCTGACCATTACTTCGCAACCTGATGATAAGACCGTTCCAGAAGGCGGACCTGCCGAATTCTCCGTCGCCGTGGCCGGTGGTTTGGGCCAAATCACCTTCCAGTGGGAGAAGGATGACGGCGCCAAGGCGTTCCAGCCGATTGCCGGAGCGAATGCACCCACGCTGGTGATTGACCCTGCGGGTCCGGCGGACGAAGGCAGTTATCGCGTCACCGTCTCGGACACAGGCAGCACGATCACACCGAGGGCCGACACGGTTGTGTCTAATGTTGCCACACTGACCCTTGGCGAGGGCGTGCCGCTGGCCGGACTGGGCGGTTTGGCGCTACTCAGCGCAGTCACCGCACTGGCCGGCGCTTTGGCGCTGCGCCGCCGTAAGCAATAGCACTCCTGCGGCGTCTGCCAAGACGCTGCGGCTGAATTGGCCGCCGGACCCTGAAAAAGGTCCGGCGGCCCTTTTTTCCTGGAGGCAAATCGGACAGACACGGACAGTCACAGACGAACCCACGTGAATGATCGCTTTGGACGGAGACGTGGGAATGCGGTATGATCATCCGGCTTTCCGGCTGGTGGCGCATGGGGTTCCCCGGATATATCCGATTCAACCGATGCGCCTTGTTCTGCCTGGAAATCCCTGTGAATACCGAAACTATTTGAACGGATGGAGTGCATCCTTTGCAGGTTCCCGTCATCTCCAGTTTTCTGGAATTGAGCAACGCGCCCCGGCGCTTTCTGTTCTTCACGGCATTCAATGTCGTGTCCTGGCAGTGCATCGTCGGTCCGGCCATGATTCTTTTTGCGCGTCGCATGGACATGCCGGCGTCCTGGGTGGGGTTTCTGATTTCCTTCATGCCCTTCTCGACGTTGTTGGTCGTCTTCACCGCGCCGATGGTGGCGCGATTCGGCGCGAAACGGCTGATGTTCACCATGTGGCTGCTGCGCAACCTGGTCATGTGCGTCGTCTTTCTGATGCCCTGGGCGCTATCGAAGGGCGACCCGCGCCTGGGTTGGTACCTGCTCATGGGCGCCACCCTCGCCTTCTGCATCTTCAGAGCGCTGGGGTCGGGCGGGTGGTTTCCATGGCTCCATGAAGTGGTGCCGCCAACGGAACGCGGCGCGTATTTCAGCGCGGAGGCCGCCTCCACCCAGTTGGTCAACGTGGGCATCATCCTCGCCCAAGGCGCAATGCTGATCGGCGAACCTGGGGTCAAGCGTTTCCTTTACATTTACGCAGTGGGTGTGACGGCGGGATTGATGAGTCTGCTGTGGATGTCGCGCGTGCCGGGTGGCGCGGGGTTTGGGGCGGAAGTGCGGCTTTTCGGCGCATTTGAAGCGCACCGCCGAGCAGCGGCAGACCGTCCGTTTCTGGTTTTTGTACTTCTGGCGGCGCTCTGCTTCTCCTGCACGGCGTGGTTTGGCTCGGCGTATGTACTTTATTTGCGCGATGCGCTTCTGCTGACGCCCAAGCGGGTGATGCTGCTCACCGCGACGGGCAGCGTGGGCGTCCTGTTGACTATCCGATACTGGGGCCGTTTCGCCGATCACAGTGGAAGCGGTCGCGCCATGCTCAAGACGCTGATAGGCCATTCGCTGGGCGCGTTGGCGTTCCTGGGGCTGCCGCCAGGAGCGTGGTGGACGCCCTGGGCGATGTGGCCGGTGGTGATGCTGACCAGCATCTTCGGAGCGGCTTTCTGGATGGCCGCGCATCGCGCCATGCTCAATTACGTCAAAGAAGACGGGCGGGTCGGCTATACCAATCTGTGGACGCTCGGAACAGCCTTGACCCTTGGGTGTACTCCCATCGCCGCCGGGTGGCTTATCCAGCATTGGGGGTTATGGGGATTCCGGACATGTTTTCTGATCGCCGGGACCGCCGGTTTGTTCGGCGCGCTGGCCTGTGATTGGTTTGTGCGCGACGGGCCGCAGGCGGCCCGCGCCCGCGTGTGGCCTCTGGACCCTATGCTCCCTGTGCGCACCCTCGTGCGCATCGCGTGGATTACTGTCGGACTACACGAGGGCAACCGACCCCGCCCCCACGGCGGACCCGCTGCGTGACACCGCAACGTCTCCCTGTTATTCGCTGGCCATCGTAACACGCACATCCATGCGAATCTCGCCGTTCTCATGGGCGGCAAGAAAGGCAATATCCGTCACGCGGCGCGCAGATTCCAGCCAAGTCTCCGCCGCCTGACGGAACGAAACCTCGTCGTGGCCACGGATAAGCCCAAAGGCCGCCAACTGGGCGGTGGCATCCGCGATCTCCCGTGCGCAGGGATGGGGGCGCACCTTGATATACAGATTTCCGGGTTGAGGCACACGCTCGCTTTCCGGCGCCTGCGCCAGGATCGTCTCACCCAGAGGCCGGCTGGAACTCACCACCAATTCGCTGCCGCGAAGCCCTGCTATCGGCTGCATGGACGGCCCGCCGATCATCGGCAACCACAGGATGCCAGGATCGGCATCGTATCGGGAAATCATTTCCCAGGGAGGAGTATTGGGCGGCGGCGCGGCGAGGGCTGCAAAATGTTCCCGTGCACGTTCCGGGTCTGTATCAGAAAAGAAGACCAGTTCCGGCATGGGAACCATTTCGTTCTGGTCCATCCCGTGCCAGACCAGGCGGAGTTCCGTTCCTGCGGCACGCAGTAAAGTCGTCAGGAACAGCCGGATGGGGTCCGAATTTTCCTCTTCCGCTTCAGTATTCTCCGCAAACATTCCTGTCCCCCATCCGCCGCCCAGGATATCGCCAACCGCCATCAACACCTCCGGCAGCGGCTTTCCGAAATCCATCGCAGCGACCAAGAGGCCATCCGATGGACTTTTCAGTTCCCTGGACGCGAGG
>CAZLII010000610.1:0-3206 GCA_964559065.1 uncultured Nitrospirales bacterium
TTGGCGGTAAAAGTGTACCTGAGACTGGCAGTACGGGTGACGGTTATCCTTGGGCCGACACGGTGCCGACTTGGGAGTACAACGTAGACAAGGGAGAATACGAAGCAGTACTGAGGCCGCTGCTCGTGCGGGTGCCAAATCCTATCAGAGTCGAGGTTGATCCCGTTCGAGATTTGCGCGATCCCCAACGCCCGGCTTTGATTTCGCCAGAGGGTTTCTTCATTTACGAAGATGCGCTTGGCAATGTCTCCTATGAGGACCCTTCTGCGTATAGCAACCCAGCGAAGTTGATAGCGACGCTGGAAGATAGATTCGTAGATGGCGCATGGCGGACGATTTGGTGCTACTACCGCCGGCTTGGCCCCGAAGACGTGGACGCGATTGACAACGACTACGACATGTTCGTCAACAACTACAACACCTACGCCTACGTCGGGCCGAACCGGAATCCCGGAATTACAATAAGTAGCGAAGTGGCGGAACATTTTCATGATGTGTTGCCCGGCAACTACGCGCCGCCCTATCGCCTCACCGGTTTTGATTACAATCCGAGATTGGTCAAGCCCAGGGTCAATCCCGACGCGTTCAACCAAGATCCAGAATCCATCATAGACTATTCGGTGTGGCGGCCTTTGTGGGACTGGTGTAACGACCCCAAAATCTGCGGCGGTGACGATGTGGACCTTTTCAGCGAACAGATCGCCGCCTCATACGCCGATATTAACATCGCCAGCGCCATGGACGGCTACGGCGCGCTCCAATATCAGCCGCCAAGCATTCTATGGGCGTTCAGGGAAGAGAACCGAAGCATTATTGTCCAGCGTGAAATCCCCACGGCCGTGCTGCTGGGCAACAGCCTGCGGATCACGCATTCCGGGGAGCCGGTCTGCGAGTTGGCGGGGCGCGCGGCGATCCTCATCATTGACGAGGCGAGCAAGGTCAACCTGAACATCGCGGGCGCGCACGTCTGGGCGCCGTTCAACGACGATGGCACGGTGGCCGCAACGCCCAACCTCTGGCGTGCGCTGGGCGAGGGCGCAGGTCCTTGGGAATATGAAACCCGGATGATTCCGCAACTGGGCCGCGTCCGCGTCAGGAATCTTTGGGGACTTCTGATGGGTTCTCCCGACGGTCGCGCCTTCGGCGACGCGCCGGTCGCCGGAATGCCTTATCAATATGACGTGAGCCTGCCGGGCTATGGCCGGGTGGACGACAGCGGCACGGCGCTGCTGGCCGCGCTCACCGGCGCGCCCAATTACCTGCGCCTGCCCAACCCCGATCCAAACCGCGACCGGCGCAACCCGGACCAGATTTACCGCGAACCCCTTATTGATCCCCTCGGCCTGTTCAAGGGCATTGACGACCCGCAGGAACTGCGCCGATACAATCCCCGCCGCAACCTGATCGCCGAACGCGACGGCGTGGACAACAACAACAGCGGCGTCGCCGACGAGACGGGCGAACTCGGCGACCGACAACTCCAGAACATCGAGCAGATCAGGCAGGCGGATCAAATCGGCCCTGAAATTTTCTCTGACATGCGCCCCTTCGCCACCGTGTTCAGCACGGACCGCAATGTGGATTTCCTGCGCGATTCGGCGGGGGCGATCCGCGCAGTCAACCAACTCGACTATAACCAGGCCACCGCGCAGCAAATCGCCGCCCACCTGATCAGACACGGCGGATTTTTGCCGTTCTTCCGGCTCCCAGATGTGTTCAGCGGGGTGGCGGAGGCCGTCGAATTCGCCTATGGCCTGCGCCAGCACGACACCATCCGCGCCCCGCGAGACGGCGTGCTCCGTTTCGGCGAGGCCGGCCCCGCCGCCGCTATCCTCCCCGGCGATCCGCAACTGGCCGCCCTGCGGGCCGCCGTGACCGTCGTGGATGCGCGCGACGCCGACCACGCCCGCACCGAACTCACCACCCCGCGCGACGACCGCATCGCCTGGAATTCGCCCTACGCCCCCTGGCCCAGGGAATTCAGCCTCCGCGAGCGCGTCGCCGAGGAATCCGTCTTTCCCGCCGAGGAAATCGAGGCCCACCTCAACGCCCTCGGCGTTAACCTCAACGTGGACAACGAAGACGAATGGTGGGCCGCCTTCGTCGAAAGCGACGTGGAATCCCCCCCCGGATCCGGCAATTTCATGCCCGAAGGCCGCCGATTCCAGCACACCGTCGCCGGCATCGAATCCATCCGAATCAATGAAATGATGGTCCGGCCAGTGAGACGCATCGAAGCCGAAATGAACTACGGCGAAACAAACTTCAATCCAGCGCCTTACCCCGGCATGCTGGACTTTATCATGACTGTTGCACAATGGGATGGCGTGCAACCGGGTCCGCATCCGGTGAACGATGCGACCGTGCCGTGGTACCGCGCCAGCCGCGCTATCGTTTGGGATACGAGCACAACGCCGCCAATCCCGCTTGTGTGGGAAACCGTGCTCGGCGACCGCACCGTCCTGCGGAACGATGGGATTGCCGCTCCCATCGAATTCATCTTTCAAGAGACCGAAGGTCTGCCCGCCGGGCGTTACTACCTCAAAGTCAACACCAGCGATGAAAACGGATTCCCCACCATCAACGGCGGCGGGCAATTGCAGTATGCCATCAAGTATATCGCCGCTGGCGACCCTATCATTCTGCAGGATGTAATGGCATACGGTGGCAATCCGGCGTATTTTGCCGATAACTGGGCGTTGGTCCCTTCGGCGCATATCGGCGGGCGGCCGGGAGAGCCAGAGGGTTGGGTGTTCTTAGATGGCACCCCAAGGGATCCGTTGGTGCCAGATTTGGCTGCATTGAATGCCGGCAACCCTGGTGCGATAGCAGACTATGTCCATCGTAATTATTATCGCGATGCCCATGCCCTTACGCCCCTATTTGAGAACCCCATCAATCCTGATGAAATAACCGGTCTGCAAGTTGTCGGCGATCCGCCGGGGCCGGGACGTCGCACGCATACGGTGTGGGTGCCGCCGGCGGGGTCGGGCTATGCGTTGTGCGTGGCGCTGCGGCGGGTGGACGGCGGGCCGCTGGCGATCAATTTCTTTGATTTCAGCCAGGAGCCGGACCACGAGTGGATTGAGATCACGAACATCTCGGATGAACCGGTGGATTTGGGCGGGTGGGAACTGGAAATCGGCATTCCGGACCCGCCGAACGTGAACGAGTTGACCGATCCGCCGCTGGACACCTTCAAGTCG
>CAZLII010000611.1:0-3200 GCA_964559065.1 uncultured Nitrospirales bacterium
TTCGCGTTGCCGCACATGATTACGCCGGGCGGGTATGAGATGAAGGAATGGCCGATACTGCGCCGGAGGCGCTCGAAGTTTCCGGTGCTTTGGGGGCTTCTTCTTTTGTCGTGCGTTCCCCTGGCGTTGAAAGTGGGCTTTGACGGCAGTCTGCGCAATGTGGGGTACATCCCCCCGGAGGCGCTGGCCGATGAAATGGCCATCCGGGACACGTGGGGCGAGGTGCGCGACCGCGCCATGGCCATCAGTGAGGGCGGGGACTTGGAACAGGCGCTGCAATGCAATGATCGGCTGGCGGCGGTTGTGCGCGCAGCGTTTCCCGATACGGTGATGGTGAGCGCGGCGACCATTCTCCCCAGCGAAATGACCCAGCGCGAGAATCTGGCGCGCTGGCGCGCGTTCTGGGGGGCAAACGACCGCATGGCGCGTACCGCAGGGATGCTCGCCGCGCAGGGCGAATTGCTCGGATACGCCCCGGACGCCTTTGAGCCTTTCTTTTCCTGGGTGCGCCTTGCGCGGGAACCTTTTGCGCCGGAAAGCCTGCGCGATGCGGGACGGATGCACTGGCTGGAACCGCTCATCGGCGAACAGAACGGCACCACCGCCGTCGTGACTTTTCTCGAAGACACGCCGGAGATGGCGTCGTTTTTCGAGGAAGCCGCAACCATCCCGGAAGGCGTGCGGTATGTGTCCGACATCCACTTCAACCGATTGATTAACGACGCCATTTCCCGTGACTTTGCGTTCTTCTTGCTCCTGGCCGCCGTATCCGTGTTGGCGCTGCTTGCCGTGCTGTTCCGGGATTGGCGTCGCGTGGCGCTGGGCTTGTTGCCCGCCGTGTCCGGGGCGCTTATGATGCTAGCGACGCTGACGCTGCTGGGCATGAAATTCAACCTCTTCAACATGCTGGCGGCGGTGCTGGTCATCGGGCTGACGGCGGATTACGGCATCTTCATGCTCTATCGCATTGAAGGCCGTTTGCACGGCGGGGCCGAGCGCGCTGTTCTTTCCTCCGGTTTCACCACGGCGGCGGGATTCGGCGCGCTGGCGCTGGCCCGGCATCCCGCGCTGTTTTCCATCGGGTTCACGGTACTGCTGGGCATACTCCCCGCTATATTCGCGGCCCTGGTGATCATGCCACTGTGCGCCCCCGTGATGGCGGTGGGGCCCGTTCGGGAGGGTGCGCCATGAGCCGGTTGCAACGGGAGATTCTGCATTCCGCCCTGTCGGCGACGCATCCCGGTGGCGGGAATTTTCGCCGGGCTTACCGATTCGACAGTGCGTTCATAGGCTTTCAGGGCCATTTCCCCGGCGATCCCGTATTGCCCGCATTTGTTCAGGTGATCGCGGCGCAGGTTTCTGTGGAGGACCATCGCGGCGCGCGCCTCGCGCTGAGAAAACTCGCCCGCGCCCGGTTTTCCCGGATCATCCGTCCCGGTGAAGAGGTGGAAATCCACTGGGAGGAAGAGGACGGACCGGCGGAAATCCGCGCAAAGGTCACGATATTCGCCGCCGGAGAGAAGGCGTCCTCATTCGTTTTGCACTTGGGAAAGCGACAAATGCCATGATGCATAGAAAACCTTATTTCCCGGACATTCCGGGATCGCCCAAACCGCTGCGCGAATCCATCCGCGGCCGGGTCCGCTTTGAGGAAGTGGATTTCATGCGGATCGTGTGGCACGGGCGCTACATCAGTTATTTCGAGGAAGCGCGGGTGGCGCATGGCCGCAAGTACGGCATCGGCTATGCCGACTTCATCGAACGCCGATGTCCCGCGCCCATCAAGCGGCTGGAAGTGGATTACATCAAGCCGCTTCAGTTCGATGAGGCCTACGTAGTGGAGGCCATTCTTCACTGGACCGAGGCCGCGCGCATCAACTATGAGTTCCGGGTCAGCAATGCCGCCGGGGAATTGGTCTGCACGGGATGCTCGGTGCAACTCATGCTCGATCAGGACCTCTCGCTGCTGTTGAGTCCGCCGCCTTTCTACCAGGCGTTTCTGGAGAAATGGCGCGCCGGAGAATTGGAATGAAGCAGGTGCATCTGGCGCATTGGGCGTGTGTCACGCCGCTGGGCGCGGGTCTTGACGCCCTGTGGCGTGCGCTCCTTGAAGGCCGCGACGCCTTTCGGCCCGTGCGCCGCTTCGCTACAGACGCCTACGTCAACAACTTGGCCACATGCCTGCCGGAACTGGACAACCCAGGCAAGACAACGCGTCTGCAAACCCTGCTGGACATGTTGCCGGCGGCGTCGCTGCCTTTGCCCGGCGACACCTTGCTGTTCACGGCATCCACGAAGGCCGGGATTGACCAGTTGGAGACGCGCCTTCGCGGCGGCGCGGCGCGTATGAATGAGATTCTGCCCGCGAATCTCCCGGAAATCGTGGCGCGACGCTTGGGCATACCCCGCGTGGGACGCAACATCAGCGCCGCGTGCGCGTCCGGCGGTGTCGCGCTGTGTCTGGCCGCCGCGGCGGTGGCCGCCAGTGATGCGTCGTGTGCGGTGGTCTGCGGTCTGGACCTGGTCACGGAGTTCGTCTTTTCGGGGTTCAGCGCGCTCAAGGCGCTTTCGCCGACTCGTTGCCGCCCCTTTGACATTCATCGCGACGGCCTTTTGCTGGGGGAGGCTGCCGCCGTGGCCGTGCTCGCCGACGCCGCACATCTGGACAGGATGGGACTGGAAACTTTGGGCATGGTCTCGGGATGGGGCATATCCAGCGACGCGAGCCATATCACCGCGCCCAGCCGGGAGGGCGAAGGGCTTGTGCGCGCGGTCCGCCAAGCGTTGAAGGTTGCGGGCATCGCGCCGGAGCGTGTGGCGGGCATCATCGCCCACGGAACCGGCACGGTGTATAACGACGCCATGGAAATCGAGGCGTTCTCGCGCGTTTTCGGCAACAGTGCGCCGCGTATGGCCGGACTGAAAGGCGCATTGGGGCACAGCATGGGCGCATGCGGCGTCATCGAAGCGCTCGTGGCGGCCCGGTCCGGACGTCACGCGCTATTGCCGCCCACGTGCGGACTGCAAATAGCGGAACCGGCCGTCGCGAATCAGGTGTCATCTTCGCCGCAGCCGTTGGGCGCGGGATGCGTCTTGTCAACCAATTCCGGCTTCGGCGGCATAAACGCCGCGCTGGTGGTGGATGCCGTGAAATGACGATGCGTTGCACAGTGCAGGGTTTGGGCTGGGTCACGACGGCC
>CAZLII010000612.1:0-3189 GCA_964559065.1 uncultured Nitrospirales bacterium
CCGAACACCGAGTTCGACTTTGCGATGTACGAAGCGATCCGGCGGGTCTTCGCCCAAGGCGGCCCGCGCGACTGGCCGGTGAACATCAGCCCCGCCGATGTGGGCCTTGGTCCCTATGATTTCCCGGAAATGCCCCCGAAAACGTCCTGGGATTTTACCGACGGGCCGGGCGGCTGGGCGGCCATGATGGGCGTCGGCGATCTCCGGTGCGAAGAGGGTATGCTGCGCTTCCGCACCGCGACTGACGACCCGGCGATCATGGCGTCGGTGCATGGCCTTCACGCCGCGAAGCATCCGCGCGCGCACATTCGCATGAAACTGGAGGGCGCGCTGCGGCCGGATGACCATGGCCAGTTGTTCTGGTCCGTGGGCGGCGGCGCGGTCACCGAGGCCACCAGCATCCGCTTTCCGCTGGCGCGCGACGGCGCATTCCACGAATACACCCTGGAACTCGGCGAACGCCCCCGCTGGCGCGGGCGCATCGCCACGCTCCGTTTCGACCCCTGCTCCACCCGCGATGTGAAGGTCCATGTAGATTACATCAGATTTGAGCGTGAATAGGAGAGAACACTGAATGATTATCGCGCCACAGTGCTGTCCAAAATATTCCTGGCGTCGCAAAAGCCTTCTATGTTGATCTGACCCCCTCACCCCACCCCTCTCCCAGAGGGAGAGGGAGTAGCGACATTCCTCAGGTTCCGCCATAAATTCCCTCTCCCTCCGGGAGAGGGGCAGGGTGAGGGAGAGAAGCGACAACTCCTTGAACCGAGTAACCAATAATGTTTCAGGAATTCTCGAGAATAGGTTTGCCTGTAGGAAAAACCCCTGGCATCACCCTATTTTTTTCAAGGTTATTGAAATATGCGGCTTGGACCACCAATAGTCTATTTTTGGAAAAACATGATCGCACCAGTTTGCTTCGGACGATGGCGCCCGTCCGTTATTCCTCGTTGAGCCGTGCCGTGCCGAAGGACTCCGCGAGGTGGAAGTCGGGTTCCCGGCCATGATCAATCCATGTGATCCAGGTGGGTTGACCATTCAAGACGTCAAAATCGGCGCGAAACAATCCAATCCGGAACTGATACCCCGCACGCAGTTGCAGCCCCATGGCTTCCAGGACGGCTTTCGGAATCGCCATTTCGACTGTGTAACCTGTTGCAGTCAACGCCGCCTCACATATCCACCCGTTTCCGGGGGACCAGGAACTGTCGAAGTGCCGGTAGAACCGCGCCGCGTAGTCGTGGACCGCGCCGCCCGGCGCCGCTTCGATGCAATAGTAGGTTGCATTGGGGTCGCCGTTCCAGAGAAACACCTCCGCCCTGTCCTGTCCGTCAACATCTCGTTCGTTGTCCGTTGGGGCGGCGAAGGCCGGCGTCGCATCCGCGCATTCGAAGGCGCATACGATCTTTTCTTCGTTCCAGAATACCCATGCCCTGGTGGGCGGCGCGACGCGCGCATGGTCGCCGGCGACGACAAAAGCCGTCAGCGGGGCATGTTGGCGGTAGCACGCCTCATCAAGTTTTCCATCCACGGTGAATGGGGCGGACACATGAGGGATTTGCAGCGTTTTCGTCGCGTCTCGCGGCAAAGAGGAACAACCCATCAAAACCAGGATCGCTGTCAGGCAACCGAAACAACGTAACATATACGCATTTCCTTCATAATAGTCACCCCTCCAGCGCGGCAACGTATTCGGCGAGGGGCGGATCACCGAAGCGTTCGACATAGTCCGCGTCTATCCAGGTGGCAAAGGTGCAGACGTGGCGGATGCCGCGCCGGGCATAGGCGTTGGCGTCGGCGCGGAGGACTGCGGCGGAAAACGGCAACGGCTTGGCGGGCCTCGTCCACGAGGAGAACCGCGACACATCGAGCCAGTACTCCAGCACCTGGGTCGTGTGCCGGCCAAAGACCGCG
This sequence comes from uncultured Nitrospirales bacterium, assembly GCA_964559065.1. Lineage (GTDB taxonomy): Bacteria > Hydrogenedentota > Hydrogenedentia > Hydrogenedentales > CAILVY01 > CALEDJ01. The sequence goes on from CAZLII010000612.1 coordinate 1,915, forward strand.
AGGTTGGCGTCGAGGATTTCCAGGTACTCCGCGTGCGAGGCGGGTTCAGAACCCTTGTGCGCCAGTGGCACATCGGGTTCGGCGATGGACCGGTCATAGACACGGGTGATGGGGGCGAACTCCACAAACAGGGCGGCATGCGGCGTGACCGTTGTGGGCGGGGCCAGCGTTTTCCCGTAAGCGATGTGGCTGAGTTGCGCCTCGGGGTCCAGGTGCTTTCGGAGGGCGTCGGCAATGGCGTTTTCGACGAGGAGCGCCTGATCGCTGCTGCTCAACCCCTTGCACTTGGGGCAGAGGCACCATTGGCCCCCGTCGTCCGGCCAGTAAAAATAGCGCCGGGTGGTCGGCTTCAAGATACCGCTGAATTCCACCGCTTTCCCGGCGATGACGTTCAACGCCGCTTGCGATGACGGACAGCAGTTGGCGTCCGGATTGCGCCGGCCCGTTTCGTCCACGCGGAACATGTCCGCATTGGGGGAATAATACAACTCGCGGGAAAGCAGCGCGCCCATGGCGTGCAGTTCATATTCCACTTGGACGCCCAGCCGTTGGCAATCGGCCAGAAACTGCCGTCCCGCTTCGGATTTTATGAAATCCATGAGGACGTCCAGCCGCTGCGCGGCATGCAGGGCGATGGTGGTGATGCCCGCTGCAGCCGCCCGCTGCGGCCAGTCCGCGAGCGTGAGGTCCCAGGGGTACAGCACAACGCCACGGGTGAGGAATCGCTGTTTTGACGATTCAGCCTGAATGCTTGCGGCAAGGGTTGTGGCGGTCATCACGCCCAATGCCTCTCTTCGCGATAAAGATATTGTCTGCATAACGGCGTCCCTCCTCAATGAAGCATATTCGGCCCCGGCGCATATCGCCTCTTCTGAGGCTTCATGACCCAAAGAGTATACATCAATGTGTTTTCGACGAAACTTGCGTGATGTATCGGCGGGCTGCCATATTGGGGCTTTTCGGGCCAATGCGTTGAAAATTCCGCCTTGGTTACTGTGCAATGGCGAGACAATACAACCAACGAGGAATGCATCCATGCCAAAAGAACACATCTGCCTGAACGCGCTCATTGCTGTCATGGTCTCTTCGTCCTGCGCGTGGGCGGCGGATAAGATCGTCATTGCGCATCGCGGCGCGAGCGGCTACCTCCCCGAGCACACCCTCCCCGCATACGCCGCCGCTTACGCCTACGGCGCGAATTACATCGAGCCGGATTGCGTCATGACCCGTGACGGCCGCCTGATCTCCCGCCTGTCTCTCCGGCAGGGATCTCCC
>CAZLII010000613.1:0-3189 GCA_964559065.1 uncultured Nitrospirales bacterium
ACGGCTTGAGCGGTTGCATGTCCGGTTCACGGGCGTCGAGGTGCAGCGTGGCGCGCCCCTCGCCGGACTGTACAGCCCGGAACTGCTGACCGCACGCGCGGAGTTGCGCCAGGCCAAGCAGAGCGCCGCGCGCCTTTCGGGCAGCACCTCCACCGGGGTGCGCGAGGCGGGGGAAAGCGCCGTGCATGCCGCGCGCGAGCGATTGCGGTTGTGGGGCTTGTCCGAGGCGCAGATTCGCGGTCTGGAAGCGGGTGACGCGGACACAACCATCATCACCATCTCGTCCCCCATCAGCGGCACCGTTCTGGAGCGGCATGTCCAGGAAGGCGATTATGTGGGAACGGGCGACATGATATTCAGCGTGGCGGACTTGTCCACGGTCTGGATACAGATCAAGGCCTACGAAAGCGATTTGCCGTGGATTCGCCTGAATCAGCCGGTGCATTTCACTGCCGAGGCGTGGCCAGGCGAAACATTTCACGGGCGTGTGTCCTTCATCGCCCCGGTGCTGGATTCCGCCACGCGCACGGTCAACGTCCGCGTGGAAACGCCCAATGCCGACGGACGACTCAAACCTGGGATGTATGTGCGGGCGCGAATGGAAATCCCGATTGCACCGGAAGGCGCGCCCCTCCCGTTGACTGTTCCCGCCACCGCGCCCCTCATCACCGGCACGCGGGCGGTGGTCTATGTGGAAATGCCCGGACAGGAGCGGCCCACCTACGAAGGCCGCGAGATCGTGTTGGGTCCCAAGGCCGGCGACTATTACATCGTGGAAGCGGGGCTTGCGGAAAGCGAACGCGTCGTCGTGCAGGGCGCCTTCCGCCTCGATTCCGCGCTGCAAATCCGCGCAAAGCCCAGCATGATGCATATCGCCGACACACCGCCTGATCTTCCGCCGACCGGCCACGAGCATGAGCACGCCCCCGTCACCCTTGACAGCGACACAGCCCGTGCGCTCCCGCCCGTGCTTGACGCCTACGTCGCCACGCAGCGGGCGCTGGCGGCGGATGATCCCGACGCCGCGCGGAAACAGTTTGCCGATCTCGCGCGGGCCGCCGAGGCGGCGCGCGCATCCCTTTCCGACGCAACCCCCCAAGCCTGCGCGCATGCGCTGCAGGCCATGCGGGACAGCGCGCAGCGCGGCAGGGAAGCCGATGACATCCACGCGGCGCGCCGTGAATTTGAAACGGCGTCCAAGGCCGCCATTGAACTGGTGGAACTGGCCTCTGACTGGGTGGCGCCGCCGGTCGCCCGCGTCTATTGCCCCATGGCCTTTGACGACAAGGGCGCGGAGTGGCTGCAACGAGGCGAAGACATCCGCAATCCCTATTTCGGCGCTTCCATGCTCCAATGCGGCGCCATTCAGAAATGGTACGGGCCGTCGCATGCGGACCAATGAAAGGGCCGCCCATAGGGGCGCGGCAAAGGAACGATGGGCAATCCACTCTGAAATAAGCATGTTGTTCACGCTTCAGCGTGCCAGGGTTCCGCACCCCTTCGGTGCGGGAATTGGAGAGATTCGGTCGCGAATGTGGCACGGGCATCCTGCCCGTGGGATTACATTTTTGGAGACCTTCGGTCGGCGCGGCGGCGCGGTCGGGAGACCGGCCGCAACGGAAGGAATGATAGACAATCTGTCAGGACGACAAGCGGGAAAAGATCATGAGTCAAGATAATGATAGAAGCGAATCGGGGATCATTGCCGGTCTGATCGGGTTTTGTCTGCACAACCCGCTGCTGGTGACGCTGGGGGCAATCGCCCTGATCGGCTGGGGGGTATTGGTGGCGCCGTTCGATTGGGAGATTCCCATATTGCCGCGTTTTCCGGTGCCGGTGGATGCCATTCCCGACATTGGCGAGAACCAACAGATCGTGTTCACGGACTGGCCGGGCCGTTCGCCGCAGGACGTGGAAGACCAAATTACGTATCCGCTGACGGTAAGCCTGCTCGGCATTCCGGGCGTGAGGACCATTCGTTCGTATTCAATGTTCGGCTTTTCCACGGTCTATGTCATTTTCGAGGAAAAGATCGAATTTTATTGGAGCCGGAGCCGCGTCCTCGAGAAACTGGCGAGCCTGCCGCCGGACATCCTGCCGGAGGGCGTGCAACCGATGCTTGGCCCTGACGCCACGGCCCTGGGGCAGATTTTCTGGTACACGCTCGAAGGCCGCGATCCCCGGGGGAATCCCACCGGCGGCTGGGGGCTTGAGGAACTGCGCGCCATTCAGGATTTTCATGTGCGCTACGCACTGCTGTCCGCGGAGGGCGTATCGGAAGTCGCCTCCATCGGCGGATTGGAAAAGGAGTATCAGGTGGACGTGGACCCCGACGCAATGCGCGCCTGGGGCATCACCCTGGAGGAGGTGGTCGAAGCGGTGCGCCGGAGCAATCTGGATGTCGGCGCGCGCACCATCGAAATCAACCAGGTGGAATACATCATTCGCGGGGTGGGCTTCATCAAAAAAGTGGAAGACATCGAGAACACGGTGATTCGCGCGGTGGAGGGCACGCCGGTGCTGGTTCGCCATGTCGCCCACGTCACGCTGGGTCCGGCGTGGCGGCGAGGCGCGCTGGACAAAGCCGGCGCGGAAGCCGTGGGCGGCGTGGTGGTGGCCCGGTACGGCGGCAATCCGATGGCGGTGATCCACAATGTCAAAGACAAAATCGCGGAAATAGCGCCCGGTTTGCCGCGCAAAACTTTGGATAACGGCGAGGTTTCGCAGGTGACCATCGTGCCATTCTACGACCGCACCGGCCTGATCCATGAAACCCTGGCCACCCTGTATGACGCATTGAGCAACCAGATTCTGATTGCCATCATTGTGATTATCGTCATGATGCGGCATGTGCGCAGTTCCCTGTTGATTTCCGCTTTGCTTCCCCTGGCGGTGCTGTTCTGTTTCATCATAATGCGGCTCTTCGGGGTGGACGCGAATATCGTGTCCCTGTCGGGCATCGCCATCGCCATCGGCACCATCGTTGACATGGGAATCGTGCTGTGTGAAAATGTCGTGAACAGGCTGCGCGAAGCGCCGCCAGGCGCTGACCGGCGGGAGATCATTTTCCGCGCATCGGCTGAGGTCGGCAGCGCCATCACCACCGCCGTCGCCACCACCATCGTTGGCTTCCTGCCGGTGTTCACCATGATCGGCGCAGAAGGAAAACTGTTCCGGCCCCTGGCCTTC